>CAXMPV010000083.1:0-7877 GCA_964195175.1 uncultured Thermodesulfobacteriota bacterium
AAACCAGAAATTTTTAAATTGAATTTGAATGACTTAAGTATTAAGGTACGCAGTAACAAAGTAGCTAAGTACTTGCGGATTATAACTATGTAAACTCTCATGTCAAGTATTTTATGTGTATATTCTATACACTATATGCAATTTAAAACGGAACTTGATATATGCAATCGATATCAAATTACCAAACTAAACCACCTCACTTTCCATGTTAATCATTTATCACCGTAAGGTTTTATCCATTTAAGTGAAATTGTTAAAGCCCTGTTTATTTAAATTTTCCTAAAACGGTAGTTAAACTTAACATTTTATAGATTTTTTAAATATGTTTAATAAAGAGGTGCAAACATCTTCGTCAACAGGGCTTAGGGTCACCCCATACTGCGATCAAATAATAATAGCGATGCTATTAGTCATCATCATCGCAGTTCCACTCTATTTTGATATCCACCTTCACAGCGTCTTTGACCTGAGTAAGATTACAATTCTTTATGTATTGACCTTTGCCATACTGGCCACCTGGTCTATAAAATCTATAATCAGTTGCCGGCAGATTCGACCAGAATTCACTGACAATGGTCAAGATATCCAAATCCAACAATATTTAAGGCGACCACTAATTCTGCCAATTTTAGCACTTCTATTTGTAAGTGGGTTCGCAACGGTCTTTTCCATAAATCCCTATTTAAGTTTGGTCGGCACCTACAAACGATACGGGGGTTTCATATCAACTATTGTATACATCTCACTGTTTTTTGTAATTATACATTTTATAGACAAAAAAAGATTACGCGCTCTCCTTAACGTAATTATCTTTACCGCCTGCCTTGCATCCATATATGGGATATTACAACATTTTGGTTTGGACTTATACCACTGGAGCACATCCTTTGGTTATGGGATCAGGGTTGCGGCTACTTTTGGACACCCCGCTTTCTTTTCTGCCTTTCTTATTATGGCAATACCACTCGTTCTGATAAAAATCTTTTCAGACCCGTCAGAACAAGGTTGTCAGAGAAGCTCTAATTTCAGATATTCAACATTTCTATATATGGGAATCCTGACACTGCTTATCGTTGCATTTTATTACACAAAAACACGCGCCTCTTTTCTGGGTCTTCTCATCTCAAATATATTTTTCTTTTCTCTAATAGGGAAAAAGAATCTCGTGGCAAATAAGACAAAAGCGATTGTTACCGTAACAATCATAATAGGCCTCTCCATCTTCTTTAATGTAAGCGATAGGACATCAGTTATTGGAAGGTTCATTGACGATGTTGAGCCGGCTCTTTTAGATAGTAAAGAACCTCATTCTTTTCTTGAGAATTCTTACGAGGAAATCGGCTTTGCGTTTAAATTGGAGGGTTCAATGGTTTCGAGAGTTTTTCAATATCTGACTGGTTATGAAATTTTTTGTGATTATCCTATTTTAGGAATCGGGCCAGAAACATTAGGAATGATATACCCACAATATCTCGCAACAGTATACAAAGAAAAAGGCGAACATAAGCATTTTGAAAATCAGAACAGGATTCATAATGATTTTTTAGACATAGCAGTCTCCAGAGGCTTATTAGGACTGGGAGTGTACTTATGGTTTATCTTTGCTTATGCGAGGATGGTATGGAAGGGGTGCAAGAAAGCTAACAGTTCTGGCAAAACGCTCATAATCGGCCTTTGCGCCAGCTGTCTGGCTTATTTTATACAAAACCAGTTTAGCTTCGGACACGTCCCGACACTTACACTTTTCTGGTTTCTTGTCGCCATGTCGGTTATTGCATCTCCTGTTTTAGATTCCCTGCCCGACGGGATTGAGAATTCGGCAAAACACAAACCAGAATTAACCAGGTGGATTGGTGCTCTCACTATTAGGAAAGGTGTAAAACAAATTTTTTGCGTCATTATTGTATGTTTAATGATCTTGCTTATTATTCTTTGCCTGTTTCGCTACAAAGCGGACATCTATTTTGAGCACGGCAGAAGAACACTAAACAAAAGTGATATCAAGGAGGCAATCCAAAGCTACGAAAAAGCAGTACAATATAATCCTTTATCGTTGAATTATAATAATGTGCTCAATGGAATTTATCTGAAAATGGCGGAAACGGGTTCAAATAAAGAGAGCAAAAGAATCACGGAAGGGCTGCCAAATCTTTTTTCACGTGAACAAACAACAATGTGGTTTGTAAAAGCAATTGACGGTGCAGAGAAAGTACAAAAACTTTATCCCAGAGACTACCATTCAGCATTTACCCTTGGCCAGGCCTATCATATTCTTGACAAAATATCACCTTCTCGATTGCCAGAAGGGAATGAGAACATGAGTAAGGAGGCATTTAAAAACTATAGAATCGCGATAACGTTACATCCTTTTAAGTTTGAGTATCGTAATAAACTGGCACGGCTTTATGCTGAAAAAGGCCAATATGAAGAAGCCATTCACGAATTAAAGGAAGCAAAGAGTATTTCACCTTCCAATCAGGCAGCCTACTTAAACCTCGCTAAAGTATTCATGAATGATAGGGAACGATATGAGGAAGCAGAAGCCGTCCTCCTTGAATTTATTAAAAGAAATCCTGACAATGAAATAACAGACATTTACAGACTTTTAAGTTTCATCTACACCAAGACAACAAAATGGGAAAAAGCCCTGAGCCAATCGCTAAAGATAATTCAAATAAATCGAGAAGATTTAGAAGCGCATAAGTATGCAAGCATGGCAAACTTCAAGCTCGAAAGGTATGACGATGCACAAAAATTATGTAACCGTATTCTAAATTTGACAGGTGAGGGGAACAACGCGTACAACAAATACGCAAAAGAAATGCTGGAGCTTTTATCAGAGAAGTAAATTATATGCCTACTAAACCCGCCCTATTAATCACATAGCGATTACTGCAATTTTATACTTATCTGCCAGTTTAATCGTATCTTCTTTATCAAGAATCAAAGTCTTTTTCGCCTCTATCGCTATTGTAGACACGCCGGCTTCTTTTAAGTAATCGATAGTTTCTGTGCCAATGGTCGGCACATCAAAACGCGGATCCTGGTCTTTCTTGCTTAACTTAATCACTACAACCTTGCTGCGGCCAAGCTTACCTCCACGTTTGATAGTTTCATTTGTACCCTCAATCGCCTCTACCGCCAGGACTATCTTATCTTTTACCACTATGCATTGGCCTATCTCCATCCCCGCGACTTCCTTCGCAATCTTCCAACCGAATTCTATATCGGCTGCTTCATTTTCAGATGGCTTCCTCTTAGTCAAACAACCTTTCTCTGCCAAAAGATCTTTAACGTAATCCAAAGAGCTGATAAGCTCTATACCGTCTATGGCTAGTTCGTTTGCAACTGCTTCAAGGATAGAGTGGTCGTGCTTGCTCCTGAGTTTTTTATACCACATGTTAATAGCCCTCATGTCAGGCCTTAACTTTAAATGCTTGAATCTTGAATGGATGTGTGATTTTGTCAACCCCCCCGCCATAACAGCCTTCTCTATATGTTCGTTCTTCAATGTTCGTATCATCTTGCCCATCTTGGCAACTCCGACCCAGTATAGCTTATCAACATATTGATCTATCTCAGGGGAAGCCTCCCCCTCGATAGCAACGGCTATTATCTCTATGCCCTTTGCCTTTGCACTCTGTGCAAAGAGTATCGGGAATCTTCCATTTCCTGCTATTAATCCTAATCTTTCCATTTTACTTCCGCCTATCACTGAGCGATTTATTTGGACTATTTGTTGTAGCCGCAGGCTTTTAGCCTGCGACTACATCAATCGGCCAATTTAGATTCCAGTTGTTCAATCCTTTTCTTTAATTCTTTTATCGTATCTTTCATCTCCGGCAATTTTTGTATAATGACAAAACACTTTCTCATTCTTTCAATCTCTATTGCCGGTGTACCCAAAAAAGTGCCACCAGAAGGCAGGTCTTTTATAACCCCTGACCAGCCACCCACTTGTACATTGTCTCCCACCTTGATATGGCCTGCAACACCCGCCCCTCCAGCCAGGATAACGTTATTGCCAATCTCTACGCTGCCGGCGATACCAACCTGCGAAGTTATCAGTGTGTCTTCACCGATTTCGACGTTATGCGCAATCATTACCTCGCTGTCGATCTTTGTACCTCTCTTGATCCTTGTCTCCCCCAGTACACCACGGTTGATTGTGGTATTGGCGCCGATATCAACATCATCTTCAATTACGGTAATCCCAACCTGAGGTATTTTATAATATGTTTTTCCGTCGGGTGCATATCCATATCCACTGCAGCCAATGACGGTATTACTATGGATCACTACACGTTCTCCAATTACTGTTCCTTTGTGGAGTACAGTATTTGGATGAATTATGGTATCCTTCCCTATCTGACAATCATCCCCGACGTAAACACCGGGATATAAAACTACATTATCAGCCACCTTCACATTTTCGCCTATAAAGGCAAAAGGATAAGCTGTTACATTAGAACCTATTTCGGCAGAATCACTCACACTGGCAGAGCTATCCAATGTCCCGGGATAAACTTTCTCCGGATTCATCATCAGCTCAACGACCTTTGCAAACGCAAGGTAAGGGTTCTTTATAACCAGCAGGTTTTTGCCTTTAGCCGTAATCCCCGGCGATACCAAAATTGCCGATGCCGCTGTCTCTTCTATCTTTTTGAGATATTTTATATTAGACACAAAGGTGATATAACCTTCACAGGCCTCATCAATTGTCATAACACCTTTTATCTTTATATTTTCATCACCAATCACCTCTCCTCCCAGGTAATCAGCAAGTTCTTTCAGTGTCTTTTCCATTTACATTTACTCCGGAATTTAAATTTCGTTTCCCTGACTAACAGTTACTGTTCTACTATAAATTCTCTTTATTACAAATAAAATAAATATTAAGAGAGACCAGACGAGTACGCCTGTTACCAGATCACTGTCACCAAACAACCATTCCTGCTTTTCCCTGACACGAACGAGAAACAGAGCGTCTGTCTTCATCATAAAAACCATTCCTGCATGCAGGCCGATGGAGAGATACAATGATTTAGTTTTAATAAACGCATATGACAGAACCACACCAACCAGAAAGAGCCCGATAATTGCCGGCAGGTTTTTAATAAACTCAAAAAAAATCGGCTTAAAAAATTGCGCTATGGTTACAAAACCGACAAACGGCTGAAAGCCTGTAGATACAAAGACATCAGCTTTAAAAAAATGAAGCATCGAGTAAATCAAACTGCACACGCACACCGCCTTCGGCAATGACATGCTCTCTTGAAAGGATTGTAATAGATAGCCCCTGAAAAACATCTCCTCCATAAAGCCGATAAGAAAGCCTATAAAACCATATTTGACAATATCTAGTATTGTTTCTACAACCAAATCAGTTTCTACACGATTATGAACTATGAAATCTATGTGGATAATCCACGCACCGGTAAGAAGCCCGAGACCATAGTAGGCCAGGAGTGGTACTGCTGCCAATAGAAACCCAAATAGCAACTGTCTGTGAAAGCCGGGCTTGATCTTTATAGCAGAAGAAACCAGTGTTCCAAATCTCAGCGATTTCCTGAAAACAAGAAAAACAATCAGGGTAACCAGCATCAATATCCTTCTCATCACCTTGCCAAAATCATACACACCATCTTCAAAGTCAACAGTGTCTGCCATGAACCCAGTTTTTTCTAACATAAAATCCAGAGGCACTTTCTTAATGGGCGCAAGGATGCAGCTGAAAAATACTATAATTAAAAACAGAAATATTAGTTTTTTATGTAATTTCATTTTATAAATAGGACGCTAATTTTCGTAGATTGATATGGAAAGGGACAAAACAATTAAAGACGAATGACAAGTTAAATTTGCCAGTAAGTGGGTGTATGTGAACTGATATATTGAAGTAGAAATCTAACACAATCCCCTTAAACAGTCAAGTCAAAAGCCTTTAACTATCGGGATAAACCGCTTGGCATAAAACCTCTTAAGTCTTTCTGCAAGCAAGTACTTAAAAATAATTTACAAAAGAGTAACAAAGTATAAGATCGCGTTAATCATTACCGTAGCATGAAAGTTATATTAGCGGTCACTCTAGGAGACGTGCCGATGGAAAAAACGGAAGCGGAGCAAAAATTCGAAGAGTATCGCAAGTATCTTCATCAAGAAGCTATTCGTCTAGCAAGCCATATTAAGTTATATCAGCGGCTTCATGAGCTTCGAGCTGAAAGACTTGATGAAATGAACATCGCGCCAGCCTTTTTTCAGGTCGTTGTAGATGCACTGTTTTCGACAATTGTGCTCTGGACGCATAAGATGTTTGATGAAAAATCAGAGAGGGGATTGACAAATTTCTTAATATTCGGCGAATACAATCGCAAGATTTTCAAACTAGAGGAACTGCAGCGCCGGAAAAATTATCCAGATGACCATTGGATGCTAAAGGATAGAAAACCAATCACGCTTGAAACCATTAACGATGACAGGGAACTAATCAGGAAACTTGAAGCCCTCCCAAGCTTCAAACTGCGGCGAGACAAGTTTCATGCACATTTTGACAAGGAGTATTTTTTTGATCGTAAGAAATTGGCAGAAGAAGCACCACTGAGACAGTCCGACCTAACCCAAGTTGTAGAAGCCATGAAAAATATAATCAATGGATATTCAGCAGATTATGACGGGAATCTCTACGCCTTAGAGCCGATCAACGTGACTGACGTTAACTACCTTCTGGATCGCCTGTATAGCCATAAGAAACGTCACTGCTAACAATCTCGTCAAGTCAATCCACAATCGTCAATATCCAACCCTACACCCTGACCATCTTATACGCAGTCCTGAAGATCACTAAAAACATCCCGGAGCCGAAGCAGCCGATTGCGATCAGTGTGAGTGGTATGCTCGGGTTCTTTTTCGTAGTAACAACTACAGCCGGTGTAGATTTTAAGTCTTCAAAAACTACATCTACTCCATTAATACTTTGAACGTTTTCCCTGCCGTAGCGAATGTAGGTTTTGTCGTATTTGCCCTTACTACCTTCCGTGACTACCTGGAGAACAGGCATAGGAAACTGAGGCGGCATGTAAAGGTTTGCAATGAGTACCTTTGATCCATTTATCTCTATCAGGTCCTTTATATGAAAAGTCCCCGGTTGTCCGCCAATATCTAATACTACCGCATTTGGCATGTTCCCATAATTACGTAGAAGAAATGCGTTGGTCCCGCAGTCTAAAAGCACGGGGTTGTTGTAACCAAGAGTATCATCAAACTCTTTCCCGTCCTTCCTTATCTTCATCTGGGCAGTTATCTTCCTGGGCATGCCATTAGGGTATGAAGTGGAGTCAAGGCCTGTCACCTTTAACTCATATTCACCGGATTGGACCCACGTATCAGCAATCGTGATTGGTCTGCCCGACTCTGACCATATACCGCCAACAAGATGCGCCACCAGCGTAACCAGGAAACCAATATGCACGATTGATGCACCGTACAAAGCAATCTTTTTGGAACGCGCCTTTACCTTTCTGAGAATAGAGTCCAGTGTACAGATAAAAATACATATCCCATACATTGCAAAGGCAACAAACATCAGGTAGAACCAGGTATGTATCAGTTTCGGCTCTTTAAAGAAGAAGGTAATGTCTTCACCCGAAAGGCCCTCGTAAGATTCCGGACAATAGTTCATTATAAGACTACCTATTATGAGAAGTCCTGTAACCGTAAACCCGACTATTATTCCAGTTTTTTGAGATTTTAAGAAATCGTATATATGTTTCATTTTTACTTAACTCATTAATCTGCCACCAAGGCACGAAGAAATTGAAAATACAATTTTTGTTTAATTTTTCTTAATCATATTTTACTACTTTGTGTTTTCATGGCAA
>CAXMPV010000084.1:0-7672 GCA_964195175.1 uncultured Thermodesulfobacteriota bacterium
GGATGGGATGCATTTGGCCTGCCAGCAGAAAACGCTGCAATTGCCAACAGTATCCACCCATCCATACATACAAAGAACAACATCAAAAAGATGAAGACGCAGCTCGAAAGATGGGGTGTAGGTTATGATTGGGACAGGGAAGTTACATCATGTGATCCTGAATATTATAAATGGACACAATGGATATTCCTTAAACTATTCGAACGTAATCTGGCATATAAAAAGAAAGCTGCAGTAAACTGGTGTCCTTCCTGTGCAACAGTACTGGCAAATGAACAGGTAGTTGATGATCTTTGTGAAAGGTGTGATACAAAGGTCAAACAACGTGATCTGGAGCAGTGGTTCTTCAGGATCAGTGATTTTGCGCAGAGGCTGTTGGATGGCCTTAAAACACTCGATGGATGGCCGGAAAGAGTAAAAACAATGCAGGCAAACTGGATTGGAAGAAGCGAAGGTGCTAAGATTAATTTTAAATTAGAAGAGACCGACGAGATGATTCCATGCTTCACTACAAGGCCGGACACTATCTTCGGAGTTACTTTTATGTCTCTAGCTCCTGAACATCCCATAATAAACAAATTGGTGAAGGGCACTGAGTACGAACAACCAGTATCGGAATTTATAGATAGAGTAAGAGGACAGAGCACCATTGAAAGGACATCTGAAGGAACCGAAAAGGAAGGCATCTTTACCGGCAGATATGTCATTAATCCTGTTAACGATGAAAGAGTACAATTATGGGTTTCGAATTATGCACTGATGGGATACGGGACCGGAGCCGTTATGGCCGTACCCGCTCATGATCAGAGGGATTTTGAATTTGCAAAGAAATACGATCTACCCATAAAGGTGGTCATTCAGCCTTCAGATAATGACACTGCACTAAAACCTGAAGAGTTGAAAGAAGCATACATCGAAAACGGAGTACAGGTTAATTCTGAACGTTTTGATGGAATACCAAACAGAGAAGCTATACCTAAGATTATAAACTTCTTTGAAGAGAAAAAGATTGGAGAGAGGAACATAAATTTCAGGCTGAGAGATTGGTTAATCTCAAGGCAGAGATACTGGGGTGCACCTATACCAATCATATACTGCGAAAGCTGCGGCGCCGTACCTGTGCCAGAAAAAGATCTCCCTGTACTTTTACCGGAAAAAATTGAGTTTAAGCCACGCGGCAAGAGCCCACTGGATGATGTGGATGAATTCGTAAACGTAACATGCCCAAAATGCGGTGGCAGTGCGAGACGGGAGACGGATACGATGGACACCTTCGTTGATTCCAGTTGGTATTATCTAAGATATATATCTTCTAAAGATAATACTCAGGCATTTGACTCGGCGAATGCCAATAAATGGCTGCCTGTCGACCAATATATTGGAGGTATCGAACACGCAATATTACACCTCCTCTATTCACGATTCATAACAAAGGTGTTTTTTGATCTCAAACTAATAAACTTCAACGAGCCCTTTAAAAATCTTTTCACGCAAGGCATGATCATCAAAGACGGAGCCAAGATGTCCAAATCAAAGGGGAATGTTGTTAATCCCGACCTGATCACCGACAAATACGGTACTGACACACAGAGGCTCTACACTTTATTTATTGCCCCACCACAGCGTGATGCTGAGTGGAACGACAGAGGTGTCATCGGTTCTTCCCGCTTCCTGAACAGATTATGGAATACTATTACGTCATTTGAAGAGCATTTTAAAAAGATCCCAGACGCAGAGGTCAAACATAACTTATTCTCAGACGAAACTAAAGAACTATACAGGCAGATAAACATAACTATTAAAAAAGTAACTGATGATATAGAAAAATCATGGAGCTTTAACACTGCCATCGCTTCAATAATGGAACTGCTCAATATGGTTGTGGATTTCAGCACTGAGTTAAGAGAGATGGATTTTAATGATGAGACGGTTATTAATGATTTAAATGTACTGAGACTCTCTCTTGAATCTACTGTAAAGGTCCTGGCCCCTTTCGTTCCTCACATATGTGAAGAGCTCTGGGAGACACTTGGGCATAACCCCAGCATATTCTCCGAATCCTGGCCAACGTATGATGAGAGTGCTATTGCAGCCGATCAGGTAGAGATGGTAATTCAGATCAATGGCAAAGTCAGGAGTAAACTTGTTGTACCGTCAGAAATAAGTGAAGATGATTTAAAATCACTCGTGATGGAAGACAAAAAGATAAATGAGAATCTGGATGGCAAGAAGATAGTAAAAACTATAGTCGTTCCTAAGAAGCTTGTAAATCTAGTGGTCAGGTAAACAGACATTGTGGAGTCAACTTTTAGGAAGCGTCTCCATCACTCCTGAATTATTAACCAATTCAGTTAAACAGTTTATTTGCCAGTTCAGAGTCAAGACTTTTAAACATTTCATACTGTTCTAAGACAGCAAGAGCATCTGCATCATCAGGATTAATTCTTATTACCTGTTGGAATGATTTAATCGCCTCTTTGTGCTGACCTGCTTTGACATAGGCGACACCAAGATTATAATGCGTGTCTGCATCATCAGGATCAATCTCCAGCGCCTGTTTGTATACATCAATCGCCTCTTTGTGCTGACCTGCTCCGATATAAGCATCACCGAGTTCACGATGCGTATTTGCATCATCAGGATTTATCCTTATTGACTGCCTGTCTGATTTAACCGCCTCTTTATGCCTGCCTGCTCCTGCAAGAGCATCAGAGGCACGATGCGTATCTACGCCAGGATCAATTCTTTTCGCTTCTTTGCAGAACTCAATCGCCTCTTTATACATACCTAGATTACCGTAGGCAACACCGAGATTATAATGCGTATCTGCATCATCAGGATCAATCTCTATCGCCTGCTTGTATATATCGATCTCCTCTTTGTACATACCTGATTTGCCATAGGCCGCACCAAGATTATAATATGTTCCTGCCTTGTCAGGGTCGTTTTTTTTCAACTTCACAGATGATCCAACCACCTCTTTATGCATGTCTTCTCCAATAATGGTATCACCGAGTTCATGATGCGTAACTGCATCATCAGGATTAATTCTTTTCGCCTGTTTACATGACTCAATCGCCTCTTTATACATGCCTAAATTGCCGTAGGCAAGACCGAGATTATAATGCATATCTGCATCATCAGGATCAATCTCTATTGCCTGCTTGTAGGACTCAATCGCTTCTTTATGCATACCTGAGTTACCATAGGCAACACCGATATTATAATGAGCCTTCACATAATCAGAATCAATCCTTATGGCCTGCTTGTTTGATTCGATCTCCTCTTTATACATGCCTGATTTACCGTAAACGACTCCGAGGTTATAATGAGCATTTGCATAATCAGGGTTAATTCTTATCGCCTTTTTATATGACTCAATTGCCACTTTGTACATGTTTGATCCGAAAAAGGCATCACCAAGTCCACGATATACGTCAGCATTATCAGGGTTAATCCCTGCTGCCTGCTTATATGATTCAATCGCCTCCTTGTACATGCCTGAGTTACCATAGGCAACACCAAGATTATAATGAGTGTCAGCATCATCAGGATCAATCCTTCTCGCCTGTATGAATGACTCGATAGCCTCCTTATACATGCCTGATTTGCCGCTGACAACTCCCAGATTATAGTGCGCCTTTGCATAATCAGGGTTAATCATTATCGCCTGGCGATATGACTCAATCGCCTCTTCATACTTCTCTAAATTGCCATAAGCAACTCCAAGATTATAATGAGCTTCTGCGTCATCAGGATTAATCTCTATTGCCTGTTTGCATGACTCAACCTTATCATTATTTATGGTTGATTCCTGAGAGATCATATCATCATCGGCAAAGGAGACGGTGGGTAAAATAATTAATAGAATTAGCGGAATTAGCAAAAGAGTAAAATACCTGATCTTGTTATGAACAATCATTTTATTACCTTTATTTGATTTATTTCTTATTCTATTTCCCTGTTTCATTTTTCCTAACGCTTTAGTATTAAATTAACTGACCAGCTTATGCAGATATGTAGTGTTCACCCAGTCTTCATTCCTGTATTTTTTCTTGTAATGAGTAAGTAATTGTTTAATTAGATCATTCACTTCCAGTTTTTCTACTTCCTTGATCCTGAAATAATTCCACTCGGGAAATATTCTAAGCCATTTTTTCATCCCCCTCTGTACATTCTTTATCTCGCTAATACCATACATCTCTTTTTCAGCATACCATTTTATTAAATTACCTTCCAACTCTCTTTCCCATTGCTTCATTATTATGATTCTTCCAGCACCTGCCCTTGTACCATTATTTATTAATTCTACCACCTGGCTTCCATGCGCAACCAGTTCATGATACATAGTACCGATTAGTGATTTTTCACTTGTCTCTATAAACGTACGGGCAACATGTATTTGATGTACCGTCTTGCCACACATAAAATATGTTAAATCAACATAATAAGGATGATAGCAAATCTCATATGTTATATGTTTATACTCTTTATTAAATTCAAAAAATATTTCGTAACACCTGGGAGCTTTACGTAACCTTTGAATTACATTTTTATACGTTTTAAAGAAGACCTCATTTGTCGGTTCCCAGTCGTACCGTTTTAAGCTGCCAATCAATTTATACTCTATACCTGAATCTCTATATATCTCCTCTGGAAACGCCCCTCCAGCTGCCAGGCGTATTTTTTCCTGCTCAACCCTTACTTGCCATTCACCATTTTGTTTTAATCGTTTTAGCTGCCCACGAAAACCCGGATAATGAGTAACTTCAGAGCCAAATACTTCCAGCCCTGTCCCGGCTAAAAAAAGTTCAATTGCTGCTGCAGCTATTCCTGTTTTAACAGCATATCCGGCTAACACTGCACCTGGAACATCCTTGATTAAGAATTTCCTTCTTTCTGGATTAAAATCTGAAGATAGATTTGGTTTATGATCTGGCATCACTGTTTGGGTGAAGATAAAACTTTTTTATATGAATTTCAATGCTGTAATCACAACAGATATAATCAAAACACGTCTTACTTGCGCGGATGGGCCTTGTCGTAAACGTTTTTTAACCGTTCTGTCGTAATGTGCGTATATACCTGAGTAGTAGAAAGACTGGAGTGTCCAAGCATTTCCTGAACGGATCGCAGATCAGCTCCCTTATCCAACAAATGAGTTGCAAAGCTGTGCCTGAAAGTGTGTGGAGATGTAAGCAGATTAACACCGGACATCTTTAAATATTTATTAAGAGATCGAGCAACACTTCTTGCCGTCAGACGGCCACCAAATTTATTTAAAAACAGAGGCTCGCTCCTGCTCACACTCTTTTCTTCCTTTTTTTTGCCATTAGACCTTGAATCAAGATATTCATTTATAGCCTTAATCGCATGACTCCCGATTGGGACCAGTCGTTCTTTCTTGCCTTTTCCATGTACCCTTATCATCCCGGCATAGAAATCGATATTACTCTCATCTAAACCCACCAGTTCACTCACCCTTATTCCGGTACTGTAAAGAGTTTCCATAATAGCCATATCCCTCAACCCCATCACAGTTGAGCGATCAGGTGCTTCCAATAATACATCTACTTCATTTATGCTTAAGAAATGAGGAAGTTTATTGTCCTGTTTAGGTGTTCGTAACATCTCAAAAGGATTTGAAGCGAGCTCCCCTTCACGAATGAGAAATTTGAAAAAAGATCGTATTGATGCGAGTTTACGTGCGATAGTTGCTTTTGAATAATCCTTTGATCTCAAAACGGCAAGAAAACGTCTTAGCAGAAGATGATTAATACTCTCTAAACTGCCGCGTTTTTCAACTTTCAAAAAATTATCAAATTGTAGCAAGTCTTTGTGATATGCCCTCAACGTATGTTCAGAGAAACCATTTTCATGCTCTAGTTTTGCAATAAAATCTAAGGATAATTTTTCAATCATCAGAACTCTTCCCACTTTTCTTTGAAAACACATCTAACCAGTATTTCGCTTCACTCTTGGACGGCCCAAGGTATTTACAGATTGGCTCATCATCCTCTTCATTTTTAGACCGACTATCTCCATGATCTCCCGCCTGTGTACGCTCAACTTTATTTTTGATATCTCTATAAAAAACCAATGCATCTACGACCTTACAACCATATTTTTTTACATACTGTTCTATGTCTCTATCGGAGGTAATTACAGTGATGTGCCTGGGATTCTCACTGCCACTTACCATCCTCTTGATCTCTTCATCTGCGTTAAGGTCCTGTCTTGAAAAAACCACATCTATTCCTGCCGGCCTTATTTCGGCTGAATTACCAGCACCCTGACCATCAAAAACTACTATTAATTTGTGCTTCCTTTTTTCTTTATACTGTGCCAGCATGGCAAGAAATTTATTACGCAAAACCTCGATATCACACTTTTCAGTAGTATATCCCAGTTCAGATATTTTAAAGATTACATTGTAACCATCTACTATTATGTCCATTTAATATTTTTCTCTTCCCGATACTGCTCTAACCTCTTTGTTTTACTATGCGTTACTATTAGCGACAATATTAACATCAACAGACGCTCCTTACAACAATCTTCCTCTCGATATTCACGATTTACCACGACATCTCATCTTCTTTTTTTGCTACCTTTTCGTACCTTTGTGTGCTTCGCGTCTTCCCGCCCGTGCTGGATCGTACGGATGCGGTGAAAATTTTCTAACGGGCACTCTTCGCACTTCATTTTTGGTTTACAATAATACTTACCTACCATAACGATGAGAGCATGGTACTCGTTATAAATAGACAGCACTTTCGGAAGGTTGTCCTCAAAAACTGCCTTTATAGCATCATAGTCATAGTCATCAGTTATCAAGCCGTGCCTGACAAGCACACGTTTCGTATACGCGTCTACAACAAAAGTAGGTTTCTCAGCAGCATATAAGATTATGGAGTCTGCAGTCTCTCTCCCTATACCATTAACTGAAAGTAATTGCTCGCGCAATGCAGTATAATCCAGTTTGAAGAGCTTTGTCAGACTGCCACTATAATTCAAGAAAAGCCACTCTATAAAATATTTAAGCCTTTTTGCTTTAACATTGAAATAACCTGACGGCTTGATAAGCTCCGCAAGTTTCTCCTGTTTAATTTCGTGTAATTTCTTTGGGGTGAATATTTTTGCGGTCTTAAGGTTCTTAATGGCCTTTTCAACATTGGCCCAATTTGTATTTTGAGTAAGTATAGCGCCAATTACTACCTCAAAACTGGAGTCTCCAGGCCACCAATGCTGTTTTCCAAATGATTTAAATAATCTGTCATAGATTCCGGTAAGTACCTTAGTCTTATTCATGCGCATTATTCTAACAAACCTCATAACATAAATGCAAAATCTAAACTACCAGAAAATAACATTTTACAACTTTCGTATAAATTTGATATCATGCAGAATTATTAAATGACGACAAACAGATGTATACTGCATCCTATTAAGTAAGCATATGTAATTTAGGTATTTATAAAGCTTTTTGCTATGAAAAAACCCGTATACTGTTTTATAGATGATTCTCCATTTGAACTTAAACTGTTCAGAGATGTTATAGAAACACGTTTCCCGGGAATACAGTTCGTCTATGCCAACACTTATGATGAATGCCACAGACAACTGGATGAGCAGAAACTGTACCCGTCTCTGTTTATCCTAGATCTTTATG
>CAXMPV010000085.1:0-7664 GCA_964195175.1 uncultured Thermodesulfobacteriota bacterium
AAAATAACCTCTTGAGGTACGTTTTTTACCGGCTTGGAGTTTAGACTAGTTATCTCTATTCTACGCTTACTCCTCAGGGTATCTGTCTGGTATTCTTCATTACTAAGAATACCAGATGCTTCAGGGTGGAATAGTTTCCAAATATCCTCCTGAATTGTTTGTGAAAAGGAAAGAGTATCTTTTTGTTGTGATAATTTAGTGACAAGCGCTTCCACTCGCTCTACACCATTGTTGCCGTTGGAACAGAAATCCTGAAACTCCTTTAACAGCAAACGAATCCCCTCCCTATAAAAGGTAACAATATTTGTCCAGAGAGGATCATTCTCCATCTCTTCCAAATACTCCACAGCCGCTGTATACATGGAATGTCCATCTCCAGAAAGAGAGATCAAAAATGCAGCATTGACGTTTCTGGGAACGGCAGCCCGACTATTATCTTCCGGTTGAAATTGCCCTACTATATCAATCCCACAAGCCCCATTCTCAGGTCCGTCACCTACAAGGCAACTAATAATATCATGATAAGATTTTTTAATATCGTCTGGAGAAAGTGTCATTTATTTACCTTTTTTTCCCAAATATAGTAACCACATTTTCAGAATCCACAATCTGTATATCAAATGTACTACTATACATATTTCCATTCCTGTATATGATGATTATATTCCGGAAATCTTACCTAAAAATAATACAAATCCTTCCAGTAATCACTGTGTACTGGAAAATCAATAATATGGTATTTAATTATAACCCACAAGAGAAAAGATTGATCAGGCGGATTTTAACAACGTGAATAAGAGTATATGCATCACATTATTAATTGGCAATAACGCTAATGATTTGATATAAATTATTTGGCTTTTTGTTATGCAATTGCACTCGTAACAGAAGCTAATCATATAATTCACGTGGGTTATAAGGAGAAAAAATGACCGGCAGTTTGACAAATAGAGTTTTTCGGGCAGCAAAGCTGGATACACATCTCTATGAAGAAGTAGAATCTGATAAAACCGCAACGCTTCAAGCAATGCTGGTCGTAATTCTCTCCGGTATTGCAGCTGGCATTGGCAGTATATCAATAAGTAAAGAATCAATTATATATGGAGCATTTTTTGCTGTGCTGGGATGGTTCCTTTGGGCAACTCTTATTTATTTTATAGGTACTAAACTCTTACCTAAACCCCAAACTAAAACCAATTTCAAAGCGTTGCTAAGAGCTATCGGATTTTCATGCTCACCTGGTTTAATTAGGGTATTTGACATTCTTCCAGAAGCAGAAAAAATTGTATTTCCTGTTGCAGAATTATGGATATTAGTCGCAATGGTTGTTGCCGTTAAACAAGTTCTTAATTACAAAGGAATTGTACATTCTGCTATAGTTTGTCTTATAAGTTATCTTGCTATGAAGGCAACGTGTTTACTAATCTCTAGTATTTGTTTTAATCATTTAATTGTTTTACCAAAACCAACTTAAATTTATTATTTTTATGAAAGGTGATGTAAAATCATGAATAAAATATCCATTAAATATCGAATTTTAACAATTTTCATCTGTGCTATTGTAAGCATTATCACATTTAATAGCATGCCGCAAGATGTTGTTGCGGGAGAGTTCAAGATCGGCGTTGTTGACATAAACGAAATATTTGACAAATATAGTAAGAGAACTGACCTAGATCAAGAACTAAAGGATATTGAAGCAGGATTTAAAAAAGAAATAGAGGACAAAAAGAAGGTGATGATTGATCTAAACGAAGAAACACAGTTGCTGGACTTAGGAAGTGAAAGCAGAAACACGAATATCGCAATACTGGAGAAGAAAAATGTAGAGCTTGAAGGATATGCTAAATACGCCGAAAGCCAACTTACGAAGAAATATAAAAATGCCTTTGAAGTGATTTATGAAGAGATAATTGATGAAGTTAATTCTTTCGGTAAA
Organism: uncultured Thermodesulfobacteriota bacterium; assembly: GCA_964195175.1. Classification (GTDB taxonomy): domain Bacteria; phylum Planctomycetota; class Brocadiia; order Brocadiales; family Scalinduaceae; genus Scalindua. Next base: position 1,940 of record CAXMPV010000085.1, read on the forward strand.
GAAGAAAACTACAGTGTTATCATAAAGAAGGAAAAACCGAACTTACAAAGCAATCAGCTTTCTGATCTTCAGTTTAAGATCGGAATCAGAACTGTCTTGTACAATTCAAGTTCTATTGATATTACACAAGTCATAACAGATCGTATAAACGCTCGTTACCAACAAGAAAAAGCGAAGAACGCAAGCGCAGAGTAACAAGTCAGAAAGAAACAATACATATGCAGCAAACTTCCTCCCATAACAAAAAGTTATGGGAGGACATCCTTCTAAAATTTCCAACCGACATATCTTAAACATGTTTTCACATGACAACAGTATCCTACGCCAGTATTGAGTTGAAACCGAAACACTTCAGCCTATAACAAGATACTAACCGAAACTAACAACTGATATCTTTGGCAGGCAAATCAGGCAACCTGTGCAAATTTCTCTATAGCAATCTTTTTAATACTCGTATAATCAACTTTGCCTGATGGAAGCATAGGGATGGAGTCTATAGGCAGGTAATTATCAGGTTGAGACAACTTTGGCAAACCGGCTTGATCGAGCCTCCTATTAAGTAAAATTTTATCCGGATCTGCGTCAACAACAAAAGCAACAATCTGTTCACCCTTTTGTGCATGAGGAATATTCATAACGGCACAGCTTCTTTTTTCATTCTCAGTGTGCTGATCTAACACATATGACAATTTATCTTCAATGGGTGTCAAGGGGATCAACTCTCCCCCTATCTTCGCAAATCTTTTAAGGCGATCAGTAATATATAAAAAACCCTTTTCAAATTTCCCGATATCACCGGTAATATAAAAACCGTCATGAAATGCCTGGCGGGTCAATTCAGGCGCCTTATAATATCCATTCATAACGTTGGGGCCTTTGATAAGTATTAAACCCTCTTCGCCCGATTGCAGCTCTTCATAATTCTCAGTATTTACTATTCTACACTGAACATCCGGCATAAGCCTTCCCACACTACCATGACAGAAGTCGTTCGGATAGTTCACCGTAATACAAGAACAGCTTTCAGTAACCCCATAGGCTTCAAAAATGGTTATACCCAGTTTCTCATTAAATTTTTCTCTGACGCTTTCATTTAACTTTTCCGCTCCCGCAAATGCCAGACGAACACTAGGAACCTGCTCCTTCTTCCACCTTTTCATAAATCCTCTATAAAGCGTGCTGGTCCCTAAAAGCATTGTAACCCGATATCTGTGAACAATTTTACCAAGTCTTTCATAATCAGTTGGATTTGGATGAAAGACAGCTCCCATCCCCATTATCAACGGCAGCCAGAGACATACAACAAAACCAAAGACATGAAAAAACGGTAAAATGCCTAACACCTTGTCTCCCGGATTCGGCTGAAATACCGTACTGAAAGCCTGGATACTCGTGTAAATATTCTTGTTTGTCAGAGGAACACCCTTTGGACGGGATTCTGAACCCGAGGTAAATAGTATTATGGCGGTCTTATCAGGTGCATCAAACTCTCTAAATCTTTGAATCAAGGACTGGCTCGACTTAAGCTTACATGAGAAGTAAGTCAACAGTTTTTCCAACTTTGATGTTTTTTCCTTTATATCTTCAATAAACACCATCCTCGGATCTTCAGCGATTTCCGCCTTCTGAATAAACACTCTTGACGTGAAAATCGTTTTTATATCACAAGTCTCCATCGCCCACTCCTGCTCATCTTTACCCGCGATGAAATTCAGTCCGACAGGGACCTTGCCTGACAACGACGTTGCTATGAAAGCCAAAGCCCCTCCCACTGATGCCGGAAAAAGAAGAGCTATGTTCTCACCTTCAAAGTTGCGAACGTGTTTGGACAAAAGAATACCGGCAGTAAGCGTCTGCCCAAATGTCAGGGACATCCCGGTAGAATCTTCCTGAACGGTTTTATTGAAATTCTTTTTTGCAGTCTTAATGAAGCCTTCTATAATCATCTGTTTCAAAGCCCTCAGGGTTAGTAAATTCTCACTCTACAACTTCATAGCCTTTTTTAATCCATGTTTCAATTCCGCCCAGCATATTAAAAACATACTTGTGCCCCCTTGATGTAAGCAATTCACAAGCAACCTTACTTCTATTGCCGTTATGACAATATACTAAAATACTTTGACCCGTTTGGATCTCGTGCATTTTTTCTGTCAGGATCATAATCGGAATAAGAACGGCATCCTTGATATGAGATCTCGCATATTCCTCTCCTGTTCTTACATCAAGGATAAAATCCACCTTGCTGTTATTCTGTTCACTCATCATATATTTCGCTTCGGACACAGAAACATTATTAAAGATTTCCCGTGCAAATGATTCTGATATAAAGAACTCTGATGTCAAAACAACCAGATAAGTAATAACCGTAAATATGAATTTTCTATTCAAAAATATTCTCATTACTATTTTTTCTTTCTCCATGCGACCTTGTCCTTTTTATCTTCGATGATAATCCCCAGCTCACTTAATCTGTCTCTTACTTTATCTGCCAGCTCCCATTGTTTGGAGTCCCGTAACTCATTCCTTGTATCAATCAATGTCTTTATTAGATCATCCTCCATTTTATAAACATCGACGCCACCTGAATCGCGCTGAACTGTCTTTTCTGTAATGATTCCCAAAACGTCACCACCATAAACCCTGTAGAATGAATCTATTTCTGATAACACGCCCTCGCTAACATCCTCATCCTTGCTAAGGAGGCTATTAACTTCCTTTGATAAATTGAAGAGAACGGCTAGCGCTTCTGCCGTATTAAAATCCTCATTCATTGCTTCTTCAAATGAATTTTTGTACCCTTCTAATTTTGCCTTCCATATTTCCTGCCCTTCAGTTCCGCTGGATGATTCCATTCGTTCTCTTAAACTACGTATTGTATTGAGCAATCTCTCCAGGCCCGTATCAGCAGCTTCCAAAGCCTCATCACTGTAGTTGATTGGACTGCTGTAATGTGTATTGAGAACAAAGAAACGTATCGTCAATGGTGAGAACTTTTTAAACGCATCCTTAAGGGTAACGAAATTGCCCAGAGACTTCCCCATCTTCTGCCCTTCAACTGTTACCATATTGTTATGCATCCAATACCGTGCAAAAGGCCGTTCATTAGCTGTCTCACTTTGCGCAATTTCACACTCGTGATGGGGGAATACATTTTCAATCCCTCCACCATGTATATCAAACGTCTCACCAAGATATTTCATAGACATGACTGAGCACTCAAGATGCCATCCCGGAAACCCTACGCCCCAGGGGCTGTTCCATTTCATAATATGCCCGGGTCCAGCCTTCTTCCAGAGTGCAAAATCTGCCGGATGTTTTTTCTCAGGATTTATCTCGATACGTGCCCCAGACTCCTGCTCATCCAGTTTTCGCCCTGAAAGTTTACCGTAGTCCTTCAGTTTAGCCACATTAAAATAGACGGACTGGTTTGACTCATAAGCAAATCCCTTGTCTATCAGTGTACTTACAAGATCTATCTGTTCAGGTATATGACCGGTTGCACGAGGTGAAATATCAGCCCGAATGTTATTTAAATCATCCATATCTTCATAATAGCTTCGCATATACATTTCAACTAATTCCATCGGTTCGACTTGCTCCAGCTTAGCCCTTTTCTCAATCTTATCTTCTCCGGCATCCGCGTTATCCGTTAAGTGCCCAACATCAGTAATGTTTTGCACATATCTCACCTTATATCCAAGATGCCTTAGATAGCGTACGACAATATCAAAGCTGACATAACTTTTGGCATGCCCAATGTGAGGATGATCATAAACCGTCGGCCCACACACGTAGATACCAACCTGTCCTTCTTTAATAGGAACAAATATTTCTCTCTGCCTTGTTAATGTATTATAAATTTTTAATGCCATTGTTATTATCTATTAATAAGTGTTTATTGAAATAAAAAATAAGTTATGTTATTCTCTTAGTCACCTGACTTATCGTCGGCTTTATAATCTACTATCCTATTCCGACCTGATTCTTTCGCCTGGTAAAGGGCCTGATCAGCATGTGCCAATAAATCATCTGAGGACTCTGCATCATTACTGAATGCGATACCAATACTAACTGTTATGTGAAACTGTTTTGATTCATGTTCAAACGATTGTTTTGATACCATCTCCCGAAATCTATCGTACACCGTATAAATACTTTCCTTGCTCACATTAGGCAGGACCACGGCAAACTCTTCTCCACCATAACGACATGCAAGGTCACTCCTCCTGACAAGTTTTTTGAGTATCTTCCCTATACCAGACAATACCTTGTCACCGGTAGGGTGACCGTATGTGTCATTTACTTTTTTAAAGTTATCCAAGTCCAATATGACAAGTGCCATCTCCGTTTCATATCGGTTAGCTCTTTCAAACTCCCCTTCCAATGCTTCTATGAAATAGCGACGATTATGTAATTGCGTTAATTCGTCCACAGTAGACATTTCTGCCATCATTGCTTGAGCCTTCTTCACATCACTTCTTAGACGGGCTCTTTCCAGGGTATTATATATAACCCTGGAAATGGACTCTGTGTTGATCCTGCTCTTCGGCAAATATTCATAGGCCCCCATCTGTATTACCTGTGATGCAAGCATCTCGTCGCCTTGCCCTGAAACGACAATTACTGGAGTTTCTATACCTTTTTTATCAATATTGTTGAGATATTCAATACTTGTTCCATCTTTTAAGAAATGGTCCAGGAAAATCAAATCAAACTGTTCCCGTTCTAACATGGCAAATGAAGCATTAAAATTTTCAACCCAGGACAATTTGATAAGATCCTGATCTTTTAAAAAACCCTTAAGCCCTTCAAAGATATCCTCTGAATCATCCACCACAAGTATTCTTATTTCTCTATCAAAGCTAACTATAGCAGTGCTATCATAATTCGACGGTACGGGTTCAGAATAATGTATAGTTTTAATCTTTTTTGTTATTTCGAATATCTTCTGTCCGGATACTTTCATTCGATTTATACATTCTTGAGTTTTCTCAGGGCTATCATTAACTTTCCCCACCAATTCTATATCTTCCAACAGAGACACCAGTGGTTGATTCAGCTCTTGAGCCTTTGCTCCGGCCATCTGAAGCAATACCTTGAGACGTTCTTCTTCAATAAGTACTTCCTGTTGCTCCAGAATCCTTTCGTTTGCTTTCTTTAACTCAGTATTAGTTTTCTTCAGAGCATCTTTCTGTTCGTGCAACTCAAGGAATATATTAACTTTACTCTGTAAAATAACAGGATCCAGAGGCTTAAACAGATAATCCACTGCGCCTTTATCATATCCTTTAAATATATATTTTTGTTCTTTGCTGATTGCGGTCACAAAAATAATTGGGATATTCTTTGTTTCCTCGTTTCCACGCATTATTTCAGCAACCTCAAATCCATCCATATCCGGCATCTGAACATCAAGGAGAATAAGCGCAAAATCATGTTCCAGGACTAATGCCAAAGCTTCATTACCACTTGAGGCCTCTAAAATATCCAATCCTGGCTTGGCCAGAATTTTTCGAAGCGCCAGAATATTTGCCGGTTTGTCATCTACAATAAGAATGTTCATTCTATCTGTCTCGTCTAATTCATTTCCCAAATAACTGTCTCCAGTTTGTCACATTGTGTTATAAGTTTGCGTATTATACAACCCTTATCTTTCGCTTTCAAGCTTTCTCAGTAACGGTCCTATCTCATCGAGTGGCAACACATAATCAGGGTTAACAGCCGC
>CAXMPV010000086.1:0-7653 GCA_964195175.1 uncultured Thermodesulfobacteriota bacterium
CTTCGAACTTTCTGCCCGCACTGATTTGCAGGCGGGCAGGCACTTTTAACTTCGTTGTAGCTATCAATCCACCTCCACAGCCTTAAGTTTCCATACCATAGTCTCGGTATTGTAGGCAATCTCGTACAGGTCCTGACCGTCCGTGACAGAAAAATAGTGAACAGAAGCACTGCCTTCCTTGCCTGTCCACGTATACGTCACCTCCTTGATGCGGTACTGTATCTCTTTCCATATAAACCACACCGGCTTTATCTTCTTTCCGCCAATGCAATCAGCGCCAAAGACAACTCCTGCTTTTATAGGTTCGTCTATTTCTGTAATCATATTTATTTGAAAATACCTGGCACTACTGTCAAAAATCCGAATGTCGAATTTAGATTAAAGATAAAGTCTTTGAATAGTTATTCAATCTTCCTCAACACTGTCACAACCTTCCCAGCTATCATCATCTCGTGGGCCTGGCTTTCTCTGATAATTATAGGCTTCATAGTCGAGTTGGCCGGTTCCAGATAAATACTATCGTCTCTCCTGAAAAATCTCTTAACCGTCGCCTCGTCATTAATAATGGCAACTACGATATCGCCATTCTCTGCGGTCTGCTGGGATTTAACTAATACGAAGTCACCGTCCTGGATGTGGGCATCTATCATGCTGTCCCCCTCTACCCTGAGAAAAAAAGTATCATCCCAACGAGCCACCGATGCGTCTATGGCCAGATGCCCTGTAATATCTTCAACTGCAAGGTGAGGCGCTCCTGCCCTGACCCTTCCGACCACGGGTATCAGCTTTGCCTGGCTCTCTGGTGTTTCCACACACACTTCGATTGCCCTCGGGCTGTTTGGTCTTCTCTTTATGTAGCCCTTACGTTCAAGTATATCCAGATACTTCTTTACACTGTTAGTACTCGCCAGTTTAAGGTGATATAGCATCTCCCGAATAGTAGGCGGATACCCGTTTTCCCGGATATACTTCGTCAAAAACGAGAGGAAATTGTGTTGTTTTTTTGTAAGTTTAGCTTTCATAATAAGGTAAACACATGTTCACCTAATATATTATCCGGCTATATATCTGTCAAGGATTAAGTTTCTGGCGCCCTCGAAGATCGCTACAAAATGGCGGGAAGATTTTCTTGCTTTATTGAGACGTAGCGTTTTTGATGTGAGAAAGAATTGCCAACAGCTCTTCGTTTTGTGTGGTTAAACCGGCTATCTCCTTTATATGCTTATCTTTCAATTCCAGCGATAACACCTTACAATCTGGCAGGCTGACACTCCTATCTTTTATTCCATATAGTTTATCCGCGACAGCAACTTTGGCCTCAGCAGACAGGTTAGAATTGATGATACTGGCCCTTAAATTGATGTCTTCCCTACTTTCCCTGGCCACTGTTTTCTGGAATGATCTATCTTCTTCGCTCAATCTGCCACCCACTTCACCTATATCTATCGGTACAACGTTGGCCGGATATCCTGTAATTTCTGAAACCTTTCGTTCAAATTCCGGAGTATCTTCTTCGCTGGCCATGTAGGTGATTTTCCCTTTCTGTTTCGTTCTTAAAGGCAATATCTTATTCTCTTTGAGAAAAGCGTGAGCGTAACGGGAAAGTTCTCTGGCAGAGTCTATAATGCAAATTTCTTTACCTGTACAGCGTTTCCAAATCTCATGTATTACCGGCTCAAACACACCGTAATGGGTACACCCCAGAATAAGAGTATCAATATTTTCTTCCATAAACGGCTTCAGGTTCGCTTCGACAATAGATATGCTTCGTTGACTAATCACCTGAGATCCTGTTTTGTCAAACTCACCCTTGTCCACCATAGTAGCAAAAAGAGGCGCAGCTATACTGAATATCCCGGTCTCTTTATTACGCTTTCTAATTTCATTTATGTAAGCACCACTTTCTATCGTAGCCTTTGTCGCGACAATTCCAATATTCTTTGGCCCCTTTCCATTGACTGTCTCAAGCCTAAGGACGGCTGCAACAGCTGGTACAATAGGGCCAAGAACAGGTATGGAGAACTCTTTTTCCATTGCGGCCCTGGCATTGGCATCCATAGTATTGCATAAGAGTACAATTTTAGCACCCAGGTTGTAAGCAGCTTCCACATATATTCGGCAAAGCTGCTCAATTCTCCTTGGAGAGCTTCCTCCAAGGCGTCTTGACAAAACACTGATAATAACAACATCTTCACCGGCCAACTCTTCCAGCTTTAACAAGTGTTCCTGTGAAATTACCGGTGCAATTCCAGTATCCATAATCACAATCTGTCCATTAGGCCTATAATCTCTGAACGGATGAAGCATTACGGTAAGAAGCCGTTTAACGGCGATAATATCTTTGGCAATGGATGGCATTACATTATATTTCCGTTCTGTTTTTGATACCGATTGCCTGTAATGTTTACTGACCTTCGAATCCTCAGAGTTCAGCTCTTCCAGCGCCATTTCCCCTCGCCTTGTAGCTCTCCACTCCTTCAACCATACAATTGAGGTATTGTAATAAGGTGTTTCCATCATCCAAATCGCATCATCACTATTCCCAGAAACTTTTCTTTTCTCATCCATGTGGCCACGAACGCTGTCTAATACCCCGATCAAATCTTTTTCCTTGGGAGCCAGCAGTTGTTTTACAAGCAACGTCTTCAGGGCCTCATCCTCCACCCAGTTAAGTATTTGCTCGTCAGTCGTCTCCCCATCCGGTTCCGGCCAGAAGCCATCCGGCCCCATAATTCGATATTTAATAAGCCGGCTTCCCACCTCCCTTGCAAGCCTGATTGTCTCGCTCTTTGTCAAGTCAATTGGTACTGCCTTTATTTCTCCCCCTATGCCTTCAATATCCATAAGCATAATGGCGCTGCATGCACCACCCAACTTTATATTATGAAGGGCATGGAACAAACTTTTCTCCACGGCAGATGATTCAACCTCTTCAAGGACAATATTCTCTACTATATCTTTTATTTCTACCAATGAAGCATTCTCAATTCCTTCCGGGAGATCCACATGCTTTATAAACTTAAGCTCGCCCTGACCGGGACCAAAAGCCAGATTATGTTGGACCAGGAACAACTTAACTGTTTTTGTAGAACCGTCATCCATCTCCAGGTTAATTGTATCAATAAACTTTTGCCTGAGCCCTTCCAACCGTTCAAATAGATGGCAATACTTATTGTAGAAATCCACGTCTTTATCCTGGATAATGATCTTGACTTTATCTATCCGGCTATGTATTTTTCCTAAAGTGGATAGCTCAGGAAAGTTCTCGCGAATTTGTTGCTTTGTATAATCTATGGACATTCATACCTCTGGCCAGACAAATGATAACCTGGAATTCTGTAAGTTTTATTTTTGTTTCGTACTTTTCTCGAATTGATTATAAGTTTATTAATGTAATAAAAATAGATCAAAATTTCTATAATATATTGTTGAGAAAATGCTCTTTCAAAGTAACAAATGCCTATTACGTTTAAACAATTAAAAACACTTGAAGATTTGAACCCTTGCGAAGGCCTGCAGGAAGCAGTATGGAAATTTGACAAGAGCGATATAATACCCCCAAGATTCATGCGGGTATTATGCAAACATGGTGGATTTGCAATGGGCGCCTTTGATGACGATATAATGATAGGTTTCGTTTTTGGCGTTCCTGCGATTCATTACGGACGTCCATCACAACATTCACACATGCTGGCAGTGTTACCTGAATATCGCAATCACAACGTTGGGTATAAATTAAAAATTGCCCAACGGAAAGAGGCCCTGAACCACAACGTAGACCTCATAACATGGGCATTCGACCCGCTACAATCCAAAAATGCCCACCTGAATATTAACAAGCTGGGAGTCATTGCATGTAGTTACGATATAAACCTGTATGGAGAAGCCTCTTCAAGCAAATTACACAGCGGATTGGGCACAGACCGCCTTCTTGCGGAATGGTGGCTTGTCAGCGACAAAGTTAAAACTATTATTGACGGGCATACTCATGATGCGGTAAAAAAACTGTCTGCAAAAGGATTGTACATAAACAGAACGGAGCACGATGAGCAGGGATTTCTCGTTCCTGTTGAACCGGATTTATCACTGACAGATGACGTACTGCTGCTTGAAATACCTGATGATATAGATAAAATGAAAGCCTCTAATATTGAAGCTGCACACAGATGGCGTGAACTTATCCAGAACGCATTCCTTCACTATTTTGATGCCGGGTATTATGTTAATTCTTTACAGGTTGAACGAGAGGGTAACACTCGACGAGTCTTCTACGTGCTGGAACGTCTAACCAAACAGTACAGGCCGATGACTTACGATTAAAAGAGTTCTTTTTAATGATTTAAGTTGTGAAAAAGCTATGTATTTTATTAATAGCAAATTATTACACTAAAAGTTTATTATTTCGCCCATAACGTTAAGTGCTTATAAAACTTGAACATATAAAAATGGCATGTATTTTGAGACAGGAAAAAGTCAATTTCCATGAGACATATGGTGGAAATTTTGGTAAACTACGCCCTTAAATTCTAATTAGTTGAAAGAGGGTAAGCATTATATATAAATAAAGTAAAAGAGATTTGATATTTGATTGGCCCCCTTAAATCTGTTGGTTTTTTTGAAATTAAAAATTCCTATAGATTTTTTTCCATTTATAGGCTTCTTCGTTTTTTTATATCATTTCATGTATCTGAAGTTCGCAATATTATTCTAACAAGTAAAATAAGAAAAATTTAAGAGAGACAAATGTACAAATTTAGAAAAGAGACCTGGCAAGAAGAAGGACAATGGCAGGAGCAGATTAAAGACCAGGTTGATACATTAGAAAAGCTAAGTCAATATATAAATATTACTCCAGACGAAGAGGAGGCGATAAAAACATTAAATATGAGATGGGGAACAACACCATACTATGCGTCACTTATGGACCGAGACGATCCCAATTGCCCAGTTAGAAAAATGGTCATCCCTTCAATGAAGGAAAATGAAAATACATATGGAATTCCGAATTATTTAGTAATTAAAGAGAATAGAGAGAAAACTGACAGGTTTGGAGAAGATGAAAAAAGGCCTGACAGTGTTGCAAGGCAGTATATTGACCGGGTCGCGTTTACCATTACCGATGTATGTCCAAGTTATTGCAGATATTGTTTTAGAAGAGAAGCTGTAATTGACAAGAACCTGCGCTTACGATTCGATGTTGATGAAGGATTAGAATGGATTCGAAAACACGAAGAAATTCGTGATGTATTACTGACCGGAGGAGATCCATTTATGTTGTCAGATGAGAACATAAAGTATTTAATTGAGAGCCTTCGAAGTATTCCGCATCTTGAAATGATCCGCATACACACAAAGATGCCAATTACCTGCCCACATCGAATAACAGAAAACCTCCTTGATATCTTAGGACAGGAACATGATATTCCAATCTGGCTCAATGTCCACATTTGTCATCCGAAAGAAATTACGGATAAAGTAAAGAAAGTGGTCTGGGATCTACTTCATACAGGCATCAACGTCGGGAATCAAGGAGTTGTATTGAAGGGTATAAATGATGATGTCCAAACATTCCAAAAACTTCACCAGAAACTCTTATCTGTTCGAATAAGGCCCTATTACATGTTCCACTGCCAGCTGGCACCAGGTGTAGACCATTTCCGGGCTCCTGTGGAAAAGGGTGCGGAGTTGATTAGAGACGGAATTCGCGGCCATACAACCGGATTAGCACAGCCGATGTATGCTGTCTCTACGAAAGTTGGAAAGATACCACTAATGCCGGATTATTATATACAAAGTAATGGCGGAAAACAGTACAAGCTACAAAGTTATAAGGGTGAAACCCTTTACATCCCATATATCCCCGAGGATTAATCTGCCTACCTATAATTCCCATAAGGTTTATACGGCAGAAAACATAGTGTGCTATTAAATCAAGCATAACCCCATGGAGTTATCAAAGCCCATAGCGCAACCAAATTGGCAATACGGCGTTAATATGCATCATGAACTTCCACAGACCAACACTTTCTTCCCGGTTACCAAAGGGATCTATAGTTTGTTTAGGAAAAGCAACACCAAAGCCAAATAAGCCCGGAGCTATTATGCCGTTGTAGACATTATGTTGAAGCTCTGCCATCCCTGCAACTTCTATAACCCTCGGATGAAAACCAACAGCGTATATTACACGATCACAACCATCTAAATAAGTTCCAATATTCTGTTTAGTAGTCTGATAACGATAAAGATTCTCTGGTATCTTGCCCAGAATATTCTCTCGTGCCCAGTCTGCAGTTGTACCTTTTAATCCTGTATTATCAAATAATGTCCAATCTTCCATACGTAACGCAAATTTTAATGGGCTCTGATAAAAATTCACAATTCGTCCCAGACCTAACTCCACAAGATAACGTATAATAATTATTGCAGAGTGTGAAGAACCGAATACTGCCACGTTATCTATGTTATCACAACGATGTTTTAATAGGCTGTAATTTAATGCATCTTCTAAAACAATTTCTTTCACATTCTTATGATGCAGGCGATCAGGTTCTGCGCCACTAGCAAGTATAACATTAGAAGCCTTAAATTTTTGCCTATCTACCGCAATCTCCCAACAACGATTATTAACAGACAGGCGGGCAGCCATACCTTGATAAGTAGCAACCTGCTGAGACAGGTGATTGCTGATCCATTGCAAAGGTTCAATGATATTGATTAATTTGCAAGTGTGATGATGGTCAATTTTTTCAATCTGAAAATGCTGTTTATTTTCTTTAAATTGAAAAGCACTACATTCATTTAGAAAGTCAAGAAACAGTTCCACGGTAGTATTGCTGGAAACGTCATACCATTTAACCCCTAAATCACCTACCTTGAATTTATCATCTATCCATAAAATTTTCTGGGCAGGTATATCATGGTCCAACAGTTTACCAACTGCAGCAATTCCTGCAGGACCCGCACCAATTACACACCATTCAAAATTTTCCTTATTGCTAGTCATAGTAAATTTGAGAGAAATGATTCCCTGGTATACTCCTTAACACTATCAATTCGCACAGGTTCCGAAAAAAAGTGTAGGTAAACGAAATGACGATTTTAATATGTGAGGAAAAAGATGTTTTAGGATAAATAAGCAAAAGTCGCCATTAGTTGCCGTGGAATGTGGATATATCTACAGTTTTCATCTCAATATCCGGAGGAATTGTAAACTTTTCCTCAGGAATAGAAACGCGTTCATCTATTTCTATCGCAACCGTGGTCGTCCTTGAAAATCCAGGACCGGATATTTTCTTCAGAACAATCCCATTCCATGTACAAGTTTTGATACCGGTATATTGCACCTCCCAGACTACACATGGTTTACCGATAACCCTTTCAATTTCTATTTTTCTTCCACCTGCATCTATATTTTTATTTTCTTCATTTTTCTCTCTTTCCCTTCTCGATTGCCCAATAGACTCCTTATACCTGGGATTTTTCATCCTTATTCCTGTTCTTGCATTAAGATCTACGCTGTTTATCCATTGACCATTCTCTTCAATCAACACATTTTGCAAAATACACAGCATCGTAATACTTTGCTGTGGCTTCTCTTTTGGGTAGTCTAAATTATTGATTTTGATTTCATTGTTATTTTATTGGGGGTTCTTT
>CAXMPV010000087.1:0-7588 GCA_964195175.1 uncultured Thermodesulfobacteriota bacterium
ATATATCAAACGATTATCCTAATATGTATTGGAAATATGGACAGAAGATACTAGCTGCAGCCAGGTTTATAGCTAAAGATAAGAGGTTGCATGCACTTTATATAACGAATTTCGGGTGTGGTCCTGACTCGTTTATTTCCAAGTTTTTTCCTAAAGAAGTTGGGGGAAAAGCTTTTTTGATGATAGACATAGACGAGCATAGTGCGGATGCCGGTGTTATGACACGTTGCGAGGCATTTCTGGATAGTTTAAAAAACGCAAGGGTCAAAAAGTTCAAGAAGAATTCAGGCAAAATACGTAAGCACGCATTAAATAAGAAAAGGACTATGTACATACCTTATATGAATGATTGCTGCTTTATGGCTGCTGCCGCAATGAGGGCAAACGGTGTTGATGCTGTAGCGCTGCCAATGCCTGATAAAATAAGTCTTGAATTAGGCAGAAAATATACGTCAGGGAAAGAGTGTTATCCTGCCATTCTTACAACCGGAGATATTGTGAAAAAGGCAAAATGTTCTGATTTCGATCCTGACAGAAGTGTCTTTTTTATGGCAACCGCCTCGGGGCCATGTAGATTTGGTCAGTACAATACAATGCATAGAATGATCCTGGATGACATCGGTTTGCCACACGTACCTATATATACTCTGGATCAGGGAGATGACTACCAGGAAGACACAAGTAAATTAGGGGCTAATTTCCGCAAACTTACGTGGAATGGAGTTGTATTTGTTGACTATCTACAAAAATTATTACACGAAATAAGACCATACGAAGTTTATAAAGGTGATTCGGATGTTATATATAAACAACACCTCAGAAAAGCAGAACATGCAATAGAGTATGGACATGATCTTCTGCAGGTGGCTAAAGACGCGTGTGACGCATTGAACAGGGTCCAGGTTGACAGAAGCGTACTCAAACCTAAAATTGGAATTATTGGTGAGACTTATGTTCGCGGTAATGAGTTCTCAAATAACTTTATCGTAAGAGCTATTGAGAAGCTGGGAGGGACAGCTGTAGTGCCTCCGTTTAGTGAGTGGCTTGACTACATCGCCCATCTCAGACGAGAAGATTGTGTTAGAGAAAAGGACCTGAGTGCTTTTTCTGTAGAGATGTTGACCGGAGTAATACAGAAATATCATGAAAACAAGATGTCGCGTCCATTCAAGAAAAGCGGTAAAAAGCTTTTTAAAGAGAGCTCTATAAAGGAATTGATTTCAAAAGGTAAATCGTATATTCATGATTCGTATAGAGGCGATCCTGTTCTCAGTATGGGAAGAGCTGTAGAATATATTGAGGCAGATTATGACGGTATAGTAAATATCATTCCATTCCATTGCATGCCGGGAACTGCTGTTAATGCGGTGCTTGAGAAGTTGCAGAGAGATCATAGTGATATTCCATTACTAAAGCTGACATTTGACGGCCAGGAAGAGACAAATGAAGAGACTCGTCTAGAAGCGTTTATCCATCAAGCATATCAAAAAATGGAAAGCCGGCAGAATAATAGTAAAGAGTATGCAACTATGAATTAATTTTTCATAAGGCAGCAAGAAAGGTATAGACCGATTTATGATAAATGGTAAAAGCTGGAAATATGGGAATAATGTTAATACGGATGAGATCATTCCTGCCAGATATTTAAATACAACTGACGAAAAAGAACTGGCTTCTCACTGCATGGAAGATATAGACGAGAATTTTGTCAAGAAAGCAAGTGAGGGTGACATAATAGTAGCCGGAGAAAACTTTGGATGTGGATCATCCAGGGAACATGCACCAATCGCTATCAAGGCTTTAGGGATTTCCTGTGTAATTGCAAAAAGTTTCGCCAGGATTTTTTTCAGAAATGCGATTAATATCGGATTGCCAATATTTGAGAGTGAAGAGGCAGGTGCAGAGATAGGTGATGGTGACAACGTTAAGGTAGACATAAATTCGCATACAATCACTAACTTAACAACAAATAAAGAGTATTCATTTACACCCTTTGCCGATGAGATGAAGGATATAATAAAGGCAGGGGGACTCATGGAATATACCAAGGTTAACTACTGTAAGTCATAGTCTGAATAAGAGAGTGTATTTCAATAGAATGAGGTAATTTGCTTTATAATGCTGAAGATAGTTAAGATCTGAGAATTTCATAAATCCTGTCTCTATGATTATTCGCCAAGCATTCCATTTTTCCAAAGTAGTAATTTTTCTGAAGTGCCAAGGTCATTCCTTGAATACATGAATAAATACTGTTGTGCGTAACCGGCATAAGTACCGAAATACTCTAATCCAAATTCTCTAATCTTTTCGTTTGAAATAGTTCTATTGTCAAAGTATAACAACTGCATTGTCTTTTTTATCCAGGTGTCCACCGGAAACGCCTGTCTGAAGCCAAGGGAAAAAAGCAAGACACAATCAGCAACCTTGTCACCAACTCCATTAAACTTCTTTAATTCATTCTTTGCATTTTTATAAGTCAATGTTCTTAATGAAGTAAGATTCTTAATATTTACTGTATTGTTTGCTTCAAAAATATACATTGCACGAAAACCAGTTTTTGCATTCAAAATCTCATTGTAGTTATTAATGTTACCGGGCATAGGAAATGCATAATTGCAAACTCCGTCCAGCGAAACTTCCTTGCCAAAACGCTCGGAGAGTGCCTTAATATTCGACTTTATTCTAGGAATATTGGATGCAGAGGAGCAGATAAATGATATTAGGCATTCCCATGGGTCTTGTTTAATGAGCCTTAGACCACGGTATTTATCTATAGATTTCTTTATGTACTTATCTCTATCTATTTCCTTAAGTATTTTAGAAAGGTTTTCATTTAAAGAGAAGAAGTGAATAATAAATTCTTTGTCAACACCATGAAATTCTATCTGATTTCCATCCTGGCAAATTTTAAAAAATTTATCCAGTGCATTAATATAATACCAGTTATTTTCCTTGTTAATTCTAAATATTTGCCCGCATTCCAGCGTGTATTCTAAATTGAAATCTTTTACTTTCATTTTGCCCATGATAAATCCTCTTATGTCCTTTAAAATTAGATGATTAAGTCAAATATATTATCGATATTTTAACTTTAATTCCCTTGTAAATGATATAACAATCTAATATATAAGAGTAGAATAAATTCAGTTAATTTGTAAATTTTTTTAAATATCCAATGGCCAAACTTCTGATAGATTTAATAGAGACAGTTGATAAGATCAGCAATAATATAATAAAAGGTAAAAACGGGTATTACCTGCCTAAAATTACTTCAGATCAACTAAGTTTCGAAAGAAATTTCGAGACTTTTTCAGCTGAAGTTGCGCCTGATAGTAAATTGAATACTACTATTAAGAAATCACAGTCTCATCTGCTTAGTGAACAGGAGGAAGGAACGTATTGGGCTGGCGTACTGGAGGGTGATGTTGCGTTAACTGCGGAATATCTAATGTTAATGCACTTTCTAAAGAGAATTGATACCAGAAAACAAGAAAAGGCGACAAGGTATATAATAAATAAACAAGAGAAAGACGGTGGATGGAGTATTTATCATGATGGATTTAGTGATATTAGTATATCTGTAAAGTGCTATTTCGCTCTAAAATTAGCGAAGCATTCAGATAATGAGCCTTATATGCTAAAAGCCAAAGAGCGCATACTAAAACTGGGAGGGATAATGAAGTGTAATACATTCACTAAAATATACCTTGCCGTTTTGGGACAATTTGACTGGAAAGGTATCCCGGCTTTACCTGTAGAGATAATCCTTCTTCCTAAGTTTTTCTATTTTAATATTTATGAGATGTCTTATTGGTCCAGGTGCATAGTAGTACCTTTGGGCATAATTATGGCAAATAGATCAAAATTCCAAGGTAATGAGAGAGCTATCCTGGATGATTTATATGTGATACCAAAGGAAAAGGTCAGTTATCGACTGGAGAGAGATCAAAACCGATTAACAATAAAGAATTTCTTTATAAATTTCGATACAATTCTAAGACGTTACGAGAATAGTCCTCTTTCATCCTTAAGAAAAATAGCCATTGAGAAATCAGAAAAATGGATGCTGGAACGTCTTGAAAAATCAGGAGGTCTGGGCGCAATATGGCCATCTATGGTTAATTCATTAATGGCTATGAAGTGCCTTGGATATAAAGATGGAAACCCTGTCGTGGAAAAGGCGATAGAAGATATAGAAGCATTAGCAGTGTACGATGAAGAAACCATGTTTCTTCAACCGTGTGTGTCTCCGGTATGGGATACTCCATGGGCGATTATGGCTCTTTTAAAATCTGGTTTGCCTAATAACCATCCGGCATTAGTTAAGGCAGGGGAGTGGATGTTGGAAAAGGAGGTTAAAACCTTTGGTGATTGGAGTATGAAGAATCCTGTCAGGGAACCAAGCGGTTGGTATTTTCAGCACGCAAATGAATTCTATCCGGACAATGATGATGCTGCGGTGGTGATGATGTCTCTACAGCTATTAGATTTACCAGATAAGAACCGCAAGAAGCAGGCAATCCTGAGAGGCTTTAAGTGGCTTATGGGGATGCAGTGCAATGATGGTGGATGGGGATCTTTTGATAAAAACAATAATAAAAAAATACTCAATAATATTCCTTTTGCTGATTGGAATGCACTTCTCGATCCAAGTACAAGTGATCTTACGGCACGTGTGCTTGATTTGATGGGCAAATTAGGATATGACTCAGGTTTTTCTCCTGCAAAAAAAGCCATTAATTTTCTTAAAAAAGAACAGGAAAAAAATGGTTCATGGTTTGGACGTTGGGGTACGAATTACGTTTATGGAACTTGGTCTGTATTGACCGGCCTGCACTCAATAAAGGAAAATATGGCTAAGGATTATGTAAGAAAAGCAGCATCGTGGCTAATAGATTTTCAGAATACAGATGGTGGTTGGGGTGAGACGTGCAAATCATACTGGGATACATCTCTCAGTGCCATTGGGAGAAGTACCGCTTCTCAAACGTCGTGGGCGGTATTAGGGCTTTTATGTACAGAAGAAAGAAACTCCGAAGCTGTAAAAAAAGGTATAGAGTATTTAATAAAGACACAGAAAGAGGATGGGACATGGGATGAGGCTGAATTTACAGGTACAGGATTCCCAAAAATTTTCTACCTCAGATACCATATGTACAGAAGCTACTTTCCGCTTTTGGCATTAAGTAAATATAGAAATATGATTGAGTAATTTTATAATTGGTGTTTTTGGATTGTGGGTCTCAAATAATAAAGCCTTGGATATATCCATAGTGATAGATCCAGGGCTTTTGTGTTTTTAAGAAATATAATGTAAACAATCATATTATTACTGCAAACACATATTTGAGGAGTTTTATTATGAGAAATAACCGAATATTTAGTTGTCCCTGAAAAACTCATGTATTATTTATTCTTAAGATACTTAAATCTGTGTGTCAGCGTGCCGTTTTGTGTAACTACAGCGTTACGGATAACGCTGGACAATGCGTGATGATTTGTGACGTCTGTAATTCCATGGGCTGCGACTTGATACACATATTCCCTGACCTGTTCGGCAAATTCCATTGATGATTCTTTAGGAAATTCACAAGGTAAATTGTCGATTGCCATAACAGCAATCCCGCTATGGGACAAATCATTGCTGATTTTTTTAGAAACAGGATCATATACGAAAGCCGGTTCTGATGATGTTGTCGATTTCTTCGTAATCTCTATTGTTCCTTTTATGTCACAGGACAAATCACCAATTACTGATAATCGAAAATCAGAGTTTGTACTATAAAGCCTGCGTAGCATTGCCTCTGATAATAGTCGCGGGTAACGTTTATCCCAGTAACTGGCATTAACGAGTATGTTTAGAAATGGTAGCGATTTGTCAAGATTTGATTCGAATCGTTCCGGGTGTTTTATATATTCTTCAAAATAAAATCCCTTTCCCTTTTTAGATCTGAACTTTTCTTCACGATGAAAGACCAGTTTGTAAATTGTCTTCTTATGGGAAGTATGACTTCGGGATAAAATATCAATATCCTTCGGATGTATATCAACCGCTCCCATATATTCAAGGACCTCCTGCGCTCCCCGTGAAACATTTCCATGTCCTAATATTCCAATCACTAATGGAGTAATGTCTTTACCAAAACCAACCTTTTGGATTTTATTGACTACTTGTTCAAGTGCTTTTTTGGCAGAACCATAAGTGCCGTAATGAACGGCACTTTTCAAATCTGAGAATGGATTTGGATTATCCAGAAGTTTTGCTTTCTGACCAAAGACGTGTAACGTATTAATCATTCCGCATATTCCCGCATATCTTCCAAAATAAACCAGCCTCTGCCCGAGAGAGCCCGTTATATGCTCATAATCAATGAGAGTGATTTTCTTTTTTAGAAACGCGGTAAGAAGGTTCTGGTTATATGTCTGTCCCTTGGTGGTATGAGAGAATACCATGTAGACACTGTCAGGTATCAGTGTATCAATAGGGGGTTCTTTTATACCTATAAGGAGATTAGCCTTTTTAAATCCAGTGACAATCATCGCTCCGGAACGAGCGTATTGAGAGTCATTATAAATTCTCAGGGGGCTGGATGCTACTTCTACAGAAATATTCTTTTTGACCAGCCACGCTACATCCTTCGGCCTTAGCGGGGCTCTGCGCTCCCACTCATTTTTTGATTCAGGCAGAATGCCTACTACTAGACTCTTACTCATAATATTTTTGATTTTGTGTGTTTTAATGAAACTTACAATTAATGGATGATTCTGTTTGTTTAATTATTACTTAGGAGATTGATTTGCAGTGTTTTTTCTATATAATTTACGACATATATAAATCCAGGCCAAAATGCGTATGAAATATCAAAGCAAATTTCCAAGCTCTTCCATTACGCGTTATTTAACACCTTCCTCACAAAACCTTCATATTCATCAAGCTTATTTCTGGCATCTTCATAGTCTGTCTCTAGTTTATGCATAACGATGGCAGTCTTTACGTTCCCTTTTGCCGTTGTCAATAGTTTGTCTGCTGCGTGCCTATCAAGGTCAGTAACAGCCATTATAATACGTTCAGCACGGTCTTTGAGCTTTACGTTCTTTACCTGAAGGTCAACCATGAGGTTCTCATAAACTTTTCCCATTTTGATCATTGATGCGGTTGTAAGGGTGTTGAGGATAAGTTTTGTTGCTGTGCCTGCCTTCATTCGGGTAGAACCGGTAATTACTTCCGGTCCGGTTATTGGTCTTATGATGACGTCAACATTCACGGTAGGATTTACATCCGGATTACAGCACAGAAATACAGTAGATGCGTCGATCTTGTTTGCCTGAACTAAAGCGCCATGAACAAAAGGCGTAGTGCCGCCGCTAGCAATGCCGACGACAATGTCATTGCCATTTATGCCGTTTTCTATTATTGCCTGTTCACCATCCACATGTCTGTCTTCGGCACCTTCTATTGATCTTGTAAGTGCATCTAAACCTCCGGCAATTATACCTCTGACTAGCTCTGGGCTTGTACCAAAGGTGGGAGGGCATTCAGAGGCATCAAGTACACCCAAACGCCCACTTGTTCCCGCTCCGAAGTAAA
>CAXMPV010000088.1:0-7464 GCA_964195175.1 uncultured Thermodesulfobacteriota bacterium
GCAAGGTTCTCCTTTTTAAACCATGATAGCCATCCATCCTGGCTCGTTTCTTCTGACAGATCGGGATTAACATTAACAAAAACTACGTAAGTCAAATCCTTCAACAACGATTCGTACTCATTACGCTCTGTCTCTTCCGCAGAGACCGGCCTGACAAAAAGCAGAATTCCGAAAGTCAACAGAAACAGACTACGATATACAAAAGCAGTTTTCATTTAACGACCTCCATGTCGATAGAAGATTAAAAACTAAAGTATTGCAAAACCTTACAATTTGCTCCTTCCATGGAGCAATTACGGCTTAAACAACATCCATCTCAAAGGAATCTTATTTGCGTATATGTTCATTCATTTAGAGTATTAAACTTAGGTCTATTTTGGTATAATGCCAAGTTTTAGCCTGTTAGTTTCAAAAAAAAGTTGGAACATGTCCCATCTAGAACGGTACGAAGTGTACGCGTTCGTGCTTATAATGTCAACATAAAAATGCACGCATGTGCACGTTAATTTGCAAACCACTGAATGCAAAGGAGTTAGATGGCAGAAAAAAATAAAAAATTTGGTGAATTATTAGACAGGCTTATTGATAAAAGCAACCTTAGCAAGAGAAAGGTCGCAGAACTGGCCGGCATCTCTCCGTCTGCTATCGGTGCATATGTAAATACAGGCCGTGTTCCTGAAGCAACTATTTTAGTTAAACTTGCAGACTTGTTTGGCATGACTGCAAAAGAGCTTCTTTCCGGTAAAAGACCGGGTAGAAAGTCCAAACCGTCCAAAAAATCCTCCATAACGGAGTTCCCCGATATCTACACAGAAAGCCTGCCAAAGAAAGAGAGGGAGTGCGTTGAGGCACTTATCACCATCCTCCAGAAGGGCAAGCCGGAAGATAAAAAAACCGTTCAAAGTTTAATAAACCACGTCTACAAAAATTCAAAAAAGAAGAAATGAGTTTCGATTTACGATTTACGATTTATGATTGAAGATTGAAAGAAACAAGACACGAATCAAGAAGATTGTTGATTGGCAATTGAAGATTGACTAATGACGATTGGCCACAGACTAAATGCAGAAGCAAGAAACAGAGAAATTTAGCCACAGACTTTCACAGACTAATCACTGAAGTTAAAAACGAAGGGAAAAAAGAAGGAAAACTATATTATAGGTAAAAAGACGGATGACACAAATTTCACAGATTACATTGAGTTCAAAGACAAAAGGCATTGCGGGTTGCGGGTGAGATGTGGTTTGGGTGGGGAAATGGGGGATTATTTAGTGAATGACTAAAGATATTTATTTACGCTTTTCTTAGGCTTGATTTATTGGTGTCATTCTTAAGGCATAATGACACCAATAAATTTCTTAGGCATTTCCAACCCAATGTCTCTTCCATTGATATGATTAATTACACCAGAAGCAGAAGGCTACACATTTCCCACTTGATCTTTCTTATACACTTCTTCACTGTTAATGGTTACGTCCTCTGGTGCCTCAATTCCTAATTTGACTTTTACTTTGGATGCTCGGCCTTAGGTTGTTCAGCCTTAGGATGCTCAGCCTTAGCTGCTTTGGAACCACTCACCACGATCATTTTAATACCATCTTTCTCAGAAAGTGTTCCAGAAAATTCCGCGTTTTCCCCGGCTAAGTCTTTGAGGGCCTCATAAGGGGCTCCATCGTCATGATTAGGAGTTAGCAGGAGGAGTGTTCCGTCTTTCGTAAGCACGCCCATTGGCATCCCATTATTTATACAACGTTTCGCACAACCTGCATGGTCTGGTCCCTTAAGACCTTTCTCAATATAGCAACCCATATCGACTACTTCCCCGGCCCATGTCCCTTCATTGTCTTGCGCCAGGAGTGGCTGGGAGGCTAAGAACAAAATGCTTACAATAAATATCCAGTTTAATAGTCGTTTCATAACTTTTCCTTTCCGTTTTGGTTATGGTTATAGAAATTGTTTTATATTGATTTTGTAAGGCTAGCAATATAATTAACAAGATTCAAGTATTTTTTGCAAATTATGCCACAGATGAACAATCTTACAAAAAAGCATATAATTTCACGATTTGTTACTCAACTTCGCCGTATATAATCAAGTGACGATCGCTTACAATCTTTACAGAAAGACCTGTAAGACCTATGTTACTTAGTTGCTGTTCGACTTCAGCAGGTTCAAATGAGGCGCATAACGAATTATAAAAGTCTTTTTTAAGTATTTCAGGCTCGTTACCAGAGTATTCATTAACAAGCCAATCAGCTCTTTCTTTACTATCAGGTCGAAAAAGATCAACAATAAATATTTTTGTTCCTGAAGAACCATAATCAAGAATGGTTTTCCATAAAACTTCAGGATCGTGCAGATGGTGATACAAACTATTACTAACAATCAAATCATATGGAATCCTGGGTATTGGAGCCACAGGTATTTCGGCCTCAATAAACGTGATATTGCTAAGAGACTCAGTCTCTCTGCATTTTCGCTGGTTTGCTAATTCAATCATAATCGCCGCTCCATCAATTCCTATAACTGCAGAATCAGGAAAATGTTTTGCAAATCTGAAAGTAATATCTCCAGGCCCACAACCTAAATCCAGTATTGTGCCTTTTATCTCAATATCCGGAAATTCAATATCAAATATCTCAATTACCCGGTTGTTAATTTCTTCAAAATCCGCATTTGCATAGGCAATGGCATGTTTGGGATCGTCCATTAATTCTTTCTCTACTATTCTTTCCATATCAAATTATTTATTCAGATTAATCATAAGCTGTCATATCTGACTTATTGCCCTGAGGTAGTCCTTTAAGCAGGGCATCATCTTCTGCATTTACAGACTCACTGTATCTCCCCCGGGTTGGTGCATGGCATTCATTACGTTCAGCCACTCTTGATAGGTATAACCAGAGGCTTCTATATCCGGCAGCGGGTGACAGAGTGAACATTTGTATCTGTAGAGCTTCTCGATTTCCGACACCTCCTTCTCTACAGCCGTTGCCGTATAGCCTGAGATAATCTGCAGAGTTATGATGAGTGATACTGTAAGAATTATATAGAGATGGAAACGCCTCTTCATATTCAACTCTCCTTTCCAAGTCAAATCACCTTTGATTGCATAACCTTTTTTTGAAAAGAAATACTATCTTTTATAGAAATTTAACCACGAAAGACACGAAAAATCACGAATAAAAAGGAGATATTTAGCCACAGACTTTCACAGATACAAAAGGCACGGATTTCACACAAAGTCACAAAGGTCACAAAGAAAAAATATTGGACGCGGATAAACGCTGATAACTACAGTTATTAAAAGAGAATGAAAGGAAAGAGAAAAACAAATCTCAACGCTCCCCGCCTGCCCGCCAGTTTGTTAGGCAGGAATTCCTAAATTACAAATATAATTAATATATGAATGCCGCTATTTTAGCTATTGCTTCTCTATCCTGCTTTTTTGTCAGTTATTTTTTTTATTCAAAATTTCTTGCCAAAAAGATCTATAAGCTGGATTCTGATATCGTAACCCCTGCCCACGAATTTAGAGATGGCATAGATTATGTCCCTACAAACAAGTATGTTCTTTTTGGACATCATTTTACATCAATCGCCGGTGCGGCCCCAATTGTCGGGCCTGCCATAGCGGTAATATGGGGATGGCTGCCAGCTCTCTTATGGGTTGTCTTTGGTACGATTTTCTTAGGTGCTGTTCACGACTTTGGATGTCTTGTTATATCAGCGAAGAATAAAGGGCACTCTATAGGTGATTTGACAGGTAAAGTTATTGGTAAGAGGGCACGCGCACTGTTTCTTACAATTATTTTTTTTCTTACATGGATTGTTATTGCGGTATTTGCATATATTATTGCCACCCTGTTTACACAATTCCCAACTACTGTATTACCCGTTAACATTCAGATAATAATCGCAGTTACTATAGGCATCATAATTTACAAATCAAAGTTTGGAATTCTTATCCCGTCAATAATAGCACTGCTTGTTCTCTATGCCTTTATATATCTTGGTATGTATGTTCCGATAAGTTTACCGGCATTTGTTGGCGGACAGGTAGAATCATGGGTAGTTTTACTTTTTGTATATGCCTTCATCGCGTCAGTACTTCCTGTTTGGTTGTTGCTGCAACCAAGAGATTTCATCAATGCACAACAGCTTTTGGTTGGATTGGGTATTATGTATCTGGGCCTTTTCATAGTGCATCCTCCGATGGTTGCACCAGCCCTTAATCTTGAAGTTGAGGGGGGCTTACCGTGGTTTCCATTTCTGTTTATTACGATAGCTTGCGGTGCAATATCGGGATTTCATGGATTAGTTGGTTCCGGTACTACATCCAAGCAGCTTAATAGTCTTAAAGATGCCAGGATGATTGGTTTTGGGTCAATGCTGGGAGAGGGTTCACTGGGGTTAATGTCTGTCATTGCGTCAACAGCAGGATTTGCGACGCTTGCCGCATGGAAGAGCCACTATTCAAGCTGGAGTGCCGCCGGGAGTATGGATGCGAAGATGGGAGCTTTTGTTAATGGTGGTGCCTATTTCCTTAAAGAGGGGCTTATGCTCCCCGATGGTTTTGGTACGACACTTATTGCTGTTATCGTAATAAGTTTTGCTGCTACAACTCTTGACACCTCAACAAGGATCCAGAGATATATAACAAGTGAGCTGGGAGAGATATACAAAATTAAAATATTGACAAACAGATACGTAGCCGCAGCAATCGCAGCCTTTACACCGCTTATCCTTATCTTTGGAGGAGAAGGGCTTAGTTGGAAGCGTTTGTGGCCAATTTTCGGTGCTACAAACCAGATGCTTGCCGGGCTGTCACTGCTGGTCTTGACCGTCTATCTTTATAGAAAAGGCCGAAATATTTTTTATACACTTATACCTTTGATATTCCTGATTGTTATGACGTCAACTGCAATGGTGATGAGCTTAAAGGATTATATAAAGTCAGGGAACTGGGTATTAAGTGTATTGTCAATGCTCCTGCTTGGATTCTCTGCCTGGATTATCCTCGAAGCAATCTCTGTTGTAAGGAATTTAAAGGAGAAAGATACACCTCTAGATGATTTAGTATAAACACCTTTCACCTCATACCCAAAATCAGCGATTTTATAGTCTTTATTATTGTAGCAGCCCTCATGGTTGAACATTTCTTCTCGTCTGATGAATGTGACAGAGGATTGATTGAAAAGATTTACAATAATCTGGTAAATATTGAGGTTCCGGTCCCGAAATTAACTTCTGAACAATCAAGAGAGTTAATGTCTCCATCAAATAAAGATGATCTGCCTGAACCTCACAGTAAAATAACTCTTATGAAAAGCCTGGCAATTACAGGAAAAGTTTTTGCTGTATTGGCTGTAGTCTCTTTAGTTGGTTTCTCTTCTAGTTTGATAGCACTTCGACTCCGCTCAGTGTGACTCAATCCTTCTTCCTCACAGACTGTCGGTCAGGTTGGAGGAGTCGATGTAAAGACTTTTTGTCGCGGTAGTGTTTTAAATTGAGTGTATTATGAATTGACACTTTGCGGAATTCAGTAAATGTAATTATGCGTCTTTGTTTTCTTCTGGATCTGATTGTTTAGGCTTAAGGGCCGTTAATTTCTCTTTTGTACGTTTTCTTTTTTTTCTTTTCTGACTCTTGATTTTGTCAATACGCTTTTTGTCCTCTTTGATAAATCCTTTCTGTTTAAGCTCTATTTGATCTAAAAGCGTGCGTCGAGCAAAAAAACGGTTGAGAGATTGCGAGCGCTCCTGTTGATATTTGACTGTGATGTCTGTAGGAATGTGACGAAGGAATACACAGGAAGATGTCTTATTTACTTTCTGGCCTCCAGGGCCAGATGCACGAATAAACCGTTCTTCAAGATCGTCTTCTTTGACATTCAGTTCACGCATTCTGTCAAGGAGGGCTTTCTCTTTCTTTTCAGATACATTAAATATAGACATAATCTGTTTTGATGTGGCTGGTTGTTTTTATAAGTATATCAAAATACGGCTTAGCCGCAATCAATTTAGAAGTACATAAAGTTAATATATAAATAAAATAATCTTCAAAAATATTAGGATTGTCATATAATCTCATGAATGATAACTTTATTATATGGAGAAATTTAAAATGAATAGACTATTTATGATGATTTTAGTTTTGCTTCTTGCCATTTTTACTGGCTGTGTTTCCACAAATGTAGGGGTTGATGATACACCACCGAGTTTCCGTAATGGAGTAAAGGCATTCATGGATAAACGTAGTGGCAGCAAACTTGATGAGAAAGACAAATCTATTATGTCTAAAGCTGCCAGGGATTTAGATCTAGCAATGCCTGAACCCGGACTGAAGGCGGGAGCACATGCACCTGATTTTTTGTTAACCAATGCTTTCGGAAAAAAAGTCAAACTATCTGAGCAGTTAGAAGAGGGGCCAGTAGTCTTGACATTCTATAGAGGTGCCTGGTGCCCATTTTGCAATATAGAGTTGAATGCTCTTCAAAGGAGCCTGCCATATTTTGAAAAATATAATGCTTCCCTGATAGCGGTTACGCCTCAAAAACCTGATAAGTCAAAGGAACAACTTGATAAATCGAAATATACATTTGAGGTTTTAAGTGATCTTGATGACAGCGTAATGAAAGCATATAATCTCTATTTTGAAGTTCCTCCAGAACTGCATAAATTGTATAAGAATCGGTTCAATTTTGACATTACCGATTATAACGGTAAGGATCGACTCGGTCTTCCGGTGCCGGGAACATTTGTTATCGATCAGGATGGGATTATACGTGCCGCTTATGCTGAAACCGATTACAAAAAGCGTATGGAGCCTGAAGATATTATAAACGCACTGAGGGCCTTGACTGAAACTAACATTCAAGGCAAATAATTTAATCTCCTTGTGCCTCTATTTATAATTCTTCCCTATATAGAGTTAACTTGTCCTGAGATTATCATCACAATGCCTCTGGCAATCTATGTGGGAATTAGTATACCCTCAAATTCCCTTCTGAGATCTAAATATAAGTTAGATGTCATCGGAATAATTTGTATAATATTATGGTTATTTGGTTTTAAAACTTTTTTTGGATGTGGTGTGTTCATGAAGCGTAATTGTCTTGCCAGGAAAATATTAATTATTGGTGTTCCGTCTGTTTTGGTTATATTTGCAGTATATCTTTTTTATAATTATGATGATATACGCTTTCATTATAATCCGAAGCAGGCGACTTTTTCGAAATTAGAAAATATCAGGAATGAAAAAAAGGCTAAAGTAACACATTATCTGGACCAGCAGAAAGCGAGAGGGGTGGAGGCATGTCAGAATAATGATATTAAAAATTATTTTACAAAACTTCACCACTTATATAAAAACCAGAGATATAGCGGGATAGAATACATATTACTGGAGGATTCAATTAGCAAACTCTTTGTAACTGAATTAGATAAGTTCTATGATATCCTA
>CAXMPV010000089.1:0-7360 GCA_964195175.1 uncultured Thermodesulfobacteriota bacterium
GATAAAATATCACTTTCAGTTTCAAATACCACAATGTAGTCTTCTGAGCGCAAACACTCAATTGGCGCCTTGTCAAATGCCTTTACTATCTCAGCCGGTATGTTACAGGGGATAGGTGGTTGTGAGGGGAAATCCATCACAAGCCAATCGTCCTTTTGTAGGACTGTCAAAGCCCCTGATCTGGATTCAAACTCGATACTCTCTCTGTTATAGCCAAGTATATTAAACAGGACATAAGCTGCTGCCAGAGTTCCGTGGCCACATAAATTAACTTCGGTTTGTGGAGTAAACCAACGGATATGAAATCCATTGTTTTTCGGTACAAAGAAGGCTGTTTCAGAAAGGTTGCTCTCTTCAGCAATAGATTGCATTGTGTTATCGGGGAGCCACGTTTCAAGTGGGACAACTGCTGCTGGATTTCCCTCAAAAGGCCTCTCTGTAAAAGTGTCAATTTGATAAATATTTAAATACAACTTTTCCCCTTAAAAATTCAAAAGAATTTCAGTGACTCGAATCCGGTATTTACTTATATAGCTGTTGTTTCTGGTGATTGTAAAAATAAGAAAAATCGGTTGTTATGTCAAAGAGAATATGATATTTAAGATGAGGAAATAGTGGTAAGATGTATGCAGTAAGTTTGCCTGTATTGGTTTATGGGTGGTATGTATAAACTTTTATTGGAATTGTGTTGAGTACGCATATGTAGATTGATTGAGAAGATGAATTATTTTTTATTAAGTCATTGTGTGATAACAATTTAAGATATTATAATGTGTTGATGTATAATAATAACCAATTATAACATGAAATTGTTAATGTAAGCATATAAACACGTTATGATAAGTAATAATAATTACTAAATATAATATATACTGCTCTTATTAATTATTATTATTGATTACATGCAGTCATAAAGTAAAATTATAATAGACAATAAGTATTTGTTTGTTACCAGCTTCAAAAAGTTGAAAAGAAATAATCGGAGGGAAAAAAATGAAAGCAAAAACAAAAGCTAAAATCAAAGCCAAGGCAATTGCAAAGACGTCAGATAATACTAATCACTATTATAAATTACTGGAAAAGAAGTTTCACAGTTCTGACATTGTGCGTTCACAAATAGCGGAAATTAAAGAGAGGGTTAAGGAGACAGTAATTGAAGAACCCTTGAAATCTCTTTTAGTCAGCTTTAAAGGGGAGGTTATAGGAACCTCTTTCGAAAAAACTCTTAAAATCATATCTAAGCATTTCTTTCGTAAAGGGAAGATTGATAATTACAGGACTGTTGAAGAGAGTGGTGTTGTGGAGGCAAACATAACGGCTACACAAACCGAAGTAGAGGAATTGATTAAATTCCTCATGAAACGGCGCTTGGTATTGCATTGTAAAACAGGGCTTCCTAAAGGCGCAAGTAACATGTTGATTGTCGATGAGGATGAGCGAAAGCGGCTGGGTGACTTCACACCGGATGATATTAGCTGTAATTATGTTACTACTGCTGAAACACGGGAAAAATTTACAGGCCGACTGGACGGTTATCTGATTTATAATGGTTTGCCATTAACAACCAAAGCGCTGGGAAATGAATTAAGATTAAACGAAATTGTAACGTCTAATAAAGTATTTACCAGCACAGGCTTAAAGGAAATTTTCTTAAACCTGCATTTTGTTGTATTGGTTATTATGCTGGATTCAGAACAACACTATTTCAAATACCGGATCTTTAAGGAACAGGAAGAAGATCTTGAAATGGTCGAAGAGAATATAGATAATCTTGGGCTTTTTACAGAACTATTTGATCATCTTACCAATGAAGGTAACCCGTTACTATTTAACAATGAGCTGTTCATGGATGTATTAAAGCTTGAACATATTGTTGAAAAAGATAACTGGAAGGTTCTCCCTGCGTATGATAGTTATGTCTATTCTGCAACAGACAGGCTTGACGCACAATTTAAATTCCTTGAAGAGTATGGTCTTTTGCAGGAGTGTGCGGAATCCGTTGAATCGCTTATAGAAAAGTTAGATGCAAAATTATCCCGTCACAGTTTAGCTTCTCAAAGCGAACAAGACGAATTAAGTTCAGGTTACCAGGAATTGAAACAATTCAAGGCAATTTCAAAGCATTCATCATTGAAAAATGATTATCTTGAAACTCTGAGTGCTTTCAGAAAGTTGTTGGTATATCTTGACTCTCTGTCAGCGCAGGAAGCGACAAAACAGGAAGATACCCAGAAGGAATCACGCTCGCCTGTAAAACCATCCAAAGGGTTAGTTGCAACCATAAAAGAACGCGCGAAGGCTTTGTTGGCTTCCTCAACAGAAACGGCTCAAGAATCGGCATCAGATAGCGAAGGGGACTTGTCGGCCGAACAGGAAGGTGATGTACGCACTCTTCTATTACAGGTTAAGGAAGGGTTTCGTAAAATATCTAAATTGAAAACAGATTCAGGTGCGGATGCTCATCTGGAAGCAAAGAAAAATGTGCCTTATCTCACAAATTTGTCCGATGCGTTAGATCAACTGAAAAAATTGATCAAAGACATCAATAAAAATAAAGACGTACAAGAGCAGTTTAATGACCTCTTCAGCAGGAAGAATAAATTTGTAATTCTTTCCAACAAATTGAGCAAAATGGTTAAATTTAAAACTAAGCAGGAAGAAAAAAAGGTAAGAGGTGCTTTGACTAATTTACAGGAACTCCTTCATGATAAACCTTTTGTAGAGGATAAGTATGTAAGTTTTTTAGATAACTTCAATGAACTGGAAGAGTTTGTAGACAGTAAAGATGTTTCATCCATGAAGCAAGCTGGCGCAGCTCTATCACTTGCCCAGGAGATGAGTCAGGATAAAACATTCAATAAGTTACTAAATATTAGAACCGGTATTCAGAATGCCATGGTGAAGAAAGATCAAATCAGAGGAATTAGTACATTTAAGAAAGACCGGGAATTTCTCTCTTTTAGCCTGAAGGAGCTTGATGGATTTCTGGAAGAGTTAATTGGGCTCAATAAAGAGTTGAAAGTTACAACTTATTACGATAAGCAATCAAATTTTGAAAAAATAGAAAAAGAGTTTGATCAGTTGATTGTAAAAGTCAATGATATTGAGGGTCGCATAACATCCAGGAAAAGAAGTGATAATAATACGGTTTATAAAGAATCTCAACCTTCTATTGATTATTCGAAGGGCTCTATGCTTACCAGGAAGAATCTGGAAAAGACAATTATTAGTGCACAATATCAAATCTCTCAACTGTTAGAATTTATTGAAACGGTAAAAGGCTTTCTTGGTCAACATTCGTTTGTTCATTCCGGAGTTTCTACCAGCGCTCTTTTTGATCAAATTACATATTTGCTGAGCAATACGGACGTAAAGCTGCTGGACTTTACCAGTTTGACTGAAGATATGTACAACGAAAGTATTAAAACAATTTTTCAATATCAAGTTGGTGAAACATACAATGAGCCCAAAAAAGGAGAAATTGAAAGTTTAATGAAGAAAATCGAAAAGAAGGCTACTGTCAAGACCTACAAGAGCAAGTAATACTTAAAGATTCTCTTTGTATGATGTAATTCAAGATTTACCGAAAAACCAAATACTTGCATTGTGCTATCGGAAGAGACGCAGTATATATAAGGGGACACATTCCAATTGTAAGTTAATGGGACGTGTCCTTTTTTTGTATATTCATATTATTTCTATAAAATTTCAAAAAACATACAGGAAAGATTTTATTTCCGGAATATATTCATGGCACTTTTAAGTCTGCAGAAAATAAGTATACGCTTTGGAGGTCCGTTATTATTAGATAAAGTAGATTTGCAGCTAGAACGCGCTGAAAGAGTCTGCCTTATTGGTCGTAATGGTGAGGGGAAATCCACTCTTCTCAAGTTGATTAATGGGGAGTTAATTCCCGACTCAGGAGATATTGCCCGGCAAAAGGGGCTCTGTACCGCTTATCTCTCACAGGATATTCCAAGAGAATTAGATGGTACCGTATTCGAAATAGTGCAGGATGGGCTGAAAAACGCTGACCGTAGTCATGCAAAACAGGATATTGATAATGATTGGGAAAAACGGCATCAGGTCGAGAAAGTGATTTCTCTGATGCAGCTGGATGCCAATGCTGAATTCAAGGTTCTCTCCTCCGGCCTAAAACGCAGGGTACTGCTTGCAAAGGGTCTGGTTTGTAAGCCTGAGATATTGTTGCTTGATGAACCAACTAACCATCTGGATATTGCGTCAATCGATTGGCTGGAAGAGTTTTTATTGCGATATGAAGGAACTATCTTTTTTGTTACCCATGACCGCGTATTCTTAAAAAATATAGCCAGGCGCATCATTGAGCTTGATAGAGGAAACCTTGTTGATTGGGAGTGTGATTATGATACATTTATCACCCGTAAACAGGCGGTGCTTGATGCGGAGGAGAAACAATGGTCGACTTTTGACAAGAAACTGGCAAAGGAAGAAGTGTGGTTACGGCAGGGTATTAAGGCCCGTCGTACTCGAAATGAGGGGAGAGTAAGAGACCTTGAAAAGATGCGTACTAGCCGAAGAGAACGACGTACTCTAAGTGGAACCGTGCGAATGCAGACGCAAGAGGCAGAACGTTCAGGTATGAAGGTAATAAAAGTAGAAGGCCTGGAATATGGGTATGATAATACGCCGGTAATAAAAGGTTTTTCTACAACAATAATGAGAGGTGATAAAGTGGGAATTATTGGCCCTAATGGCGCTGGCAAGTCTACGCTTTTACGTCTTCTGCTTGGCGAACTCACTCCTCAGGAGGGAATAGTAGAGCATGGTACCCATCTGCAGATTGCATATTTCGACCAACTTCGTGAACAACTGCAGGATGACAAGTCCGTGTTTTACAATATTGGAGATGGGAATGATTTTATTACACTAAACGGCAAGCAGCAGCATGTGATAGGATATCTACAGAAATTTCTATTTTCTCCGGAACGAGCACGCACCAATGTCCGGGTTCTCTCCGGTGGAGAACGCAATCGCCTTCTTCTTGCACGGTTGTTTACCAGGCCTGCAAATGTTATAGTTATGGACGAGCCTACAAATGATCTGGACGTTGAGACGCTGGAGCTTCTGGAGGATTTGTTGTTGGACTATAAGGGCTCACTGCTTCTGGTAAGTCATGATCGTGCATTTCTCAATAATGTGGTAACCAGTACTATTGTGTTTGAAGGTGAAGGTGAGGTTAATGAATATGTTGGCGGTTATGATGATTGGCTTCGGCAGAGAAAACAGATTGAAACAAGCAGTAAGAAACAGGTAAAATCAAAAACTGATAGGCAGAAGAAGAGCCCTGAGCAGCCTCGCAGGCTTAGTTATAAAGAGCAGCGTGAGCTGGCAGCTTTGCCACGGAAAATAGAGGAACTGGAAGAAGAGCAGAATAAATTGTACCAGGTAGTGAGTGACCCCATGTTGTATAAGAAAGGGGATGATGAGGCTGCTGTTATAAGAACAAGATTGTCTACACTGAACTCAGAATTGGATAATGCCTATCAACGGTGGGAATCATTAGAAGCACTTCAAAATTAATGTTATGCCAAATAAAGAACACTATACCCGGCTTACTGCAGAGAAGAGATTAAAGCTGATAGAGGAGTCGTTGGATTTTATCTATTCGAAGGAGGACTCTGCT
This sequence comes from uncultured Thermodesulfobacteriota bacterium, assembly GCA_964195175.1. Classification (GTDB taxonomy): domain Bacteria; phylum Planctomycetota; class Brocadiia; order Brocadiales; family Scalinduaceae; genus Scalindua. The sequence goes on from CAXMPV010000089.1 coordinate 5,666, forward strand.
AATGCATATGCTCAGACCATTGCTCTAATCAATAAGTATAAGCAAAAGGTTGAGAGTGCTCCATATTATCTGACTCAAAAAGATATCATACTCATAACGTATGGAGACCAGGTTTTTCACTCGGGTGAGACGGCACTGTCAACTCTCTTCAGTTTCCTAAATGAGTATGTTCGGGATATGATCAACACCGTTCATATACTACCATTTTATCCACACTCATCTGATGACGGTTTCTCAATTGTAAACTATAAGGGAGTCTGTCCGCTTAAGGGGTCATGGAAAGACATAGCAAACATAAAGAAAAATCATAGAATCATGTTTGATGGTGTTATTAATCATATGTCACAGTTGAGCAGATGGTTTAACTGCTATCTGGCAGATGCTCCTGCGTTTGAAGATTTCTTCATCAATGTTGATCCAAGTACAGATTTGTCAAACGTTGTAAGGCCGAGGACCTCACCACTTTTAACAGAGTTTGTTGATGGTGAGGGGAAGATTAGGAATATATGGACAACATTCGGCAGTGATCAGGTAGATTTGAATTATGCTAATTATAAAGTGTTGTTAAAAGTTTTAGACGTATTACTCTTCTATATCGCAAAAGGTGCTTCGCTTATAAGGCTTGATGCAATTGCCTATATATGGAAAGAGTTGGGAACGCCCTGTGTACATCTTCCAAAAACTCACGAATTAATTCAGCTTATGCGTGAGGTAATGCATGCGGTTGCGCCTGAAGTAATAATTATTACAGAGACAAATGTGCCTCACGGTGAAAATATTTCATATTTCGGAGGCGGCAATGATGAGGCACAAATGGTCTATAACTTTGCGCTTCCTCCGCTTCTGGCTTTTTCTGTTTTAAAATCTAATACAGAAAAACTAACAAAGTGGGCTAAGGAGTTAGCTCTTCCAAGTGATGGGGTCTGTTTCTTTAATTTTACTGCAAGCCATGATGGTATTGGTGTCAGAGCAGTAAATGAAATATTAGATGAGAAAGAGATGAGCTTTTTAGTGAGGACTTCTATTCGGCATGGAGGGTTTGCTTCTTATAGGTCAATCGGTGATGAGGAAGAATCTCCTTATGAGTTAAATTGCAGTTATATTGATTTGTTAACAAGTCCGGAAGAGGATGACAATATGCGAGTAAAAAGAATGATTCTCTCACAAGCAGTTGTTCTGGCAATGCCAGGTGTGCCGGGTATCTATTTCCATTCACTTGTTGGCTCCCGGAACTATCATGAAGCGGTAAGGAGAACGAGGATCAACAGGACCATTAATAGAGATAAATTAAATTATGATAATTTAAGAGAGTTGCTTGAAGAAGAGGGTAGTTTGCAGAAGATCCTCTTCAAAAGGTATAAACAGCTTTTATCAATAAGAATAAGTGAAGAGGCCTTCAATCCCTTTGGTAAATATGAGTTTATGGATCTTGGAGGTAAAGTATTTGCTGTTAAACGATATGCCGGTGATGATAATGAGTCTATACTTGCGTTATTTAACTTTACTGGAGAGAGTGCTGAAATCGTCCTGCCGGATGAATATACTGGCCATTTAGTTGATATAATTACACATACAAAGATTAATAGCCAGGATCTGACATTAGAGCCGTATCAAATAGTGTGGTTGAAGAAACACACAGAATCTTAAGGGAATTTTATCAATACTCTTCACGAATCCGAAGGAAAGAGGCAAATT
>CAXMPV010000090.1:0-7050 GCA_964195175.1 uncultured Thermodesulfobacteriota bacterium
TCTTCTTGGCCTTGGGGTCCTGGCGTTTCTTGGTCGAGCCGCTCTTTCCGCCCCCGCCCCCGCCGAGCATTGCCATAGGATCGAAACCGCCGCCCATGCCACCCATTCCAGGCATGCCACCGCCCATGCCGCCCATTCCGCCACCAGGCATACCACCACCAGGAGGCATCATAGCGTCATCTTTACTGGGTATTTCTGCAATAAGGCAATCACTGGTAAGCAGAATACTGGCAATGCTTAAGGCATTTTGCAATGCACTCCTTGTAACTTTTGCAGGATCAATCACACCCGCTTCAATGAGATTACCGTAAACTTCTTTCTCTGCGTCATAACCAAATGCCTGATCTTTTGATTTCAAAATATTCCTTACTACAACTGCACCTTCCAGTCCAGCATTTTTGGAAATCTGCTTTATTGGTTCGCTAAGGGCATTTTTTATGATGTCAACACCGAAATGTTCATCGCCCTTCAACTTCAGATCATCTAATGCTTCAGATGCCCTTAACAGAGCAACACCACCACCAGGCAATACACCTTCGGCAATTGCAGCACGTGTTGCATGTAACGCATCCTCTACACGTGCCTTCTTCTCTTTCATCTCTGTTTCGGTTGATGCACCAACATTTATCTGTGCTACACCACCTGCTAACTTAGCCAATCTTTCCTGTAATTTTTCACGATCATAGTCAGAAGTTGTTTCTTCAGCCTCTTTTCTTATCTGATTTATACGTGAACTTATATTTTTCGCACTGCCTCCGCCATTTATAATAATCGTATTTTCAGAATCTATATTAACCTTCTTTACAGTTCCAAGATCAGTCAACTCAATACTTTCAAGCTGCATGCCTAAATCCTTAACGACAGGCTTACCACCCGTTAGTATTGCAATATCATCCATCATAGCTTTCCTTCGGTCTCCATAACCTGGAGCCTTAACCGCAGCACAAACAATAGTACCACGAATGTTATTTATAACCAAGGTTGCTAACGCCTCACCATCTACATCCTCTGCAATTATCAAAAGAGGTTTTTTGGTTTTCGAAACCTTTTCAAGTAAAGGAACAATGCCTTTTATGTTTGATATCTTTTCTTCATGAATTAATACATAAGCATCCTTCAGTTCCACCTTCATATTATCTTTATCTGTTGCAAAATGAGGCGACAAATAACCACGGTCAAACTGCATACCTTCAACTACATCAACATCTGAAGTAATACCCTTTCCCTCTTCAACAGTAATAACACCGTCCTTACCAACTTTCGCCATTGCATTTGCAATCATTTTACCAACTTCACTATCGTTATTGGATGCAATAGTACCAATGTTAGCAATATCAGCCTGACCTTTTATCCCTTTACTCATGCTCTGAAGCTTTTCCACAACATTATCAACTGCAGCTTTCATGCCTCGATTAAGAGCAACAGGGTCTATGCCTGCCGAAACGCACTTCAAACCATTGCTGAAAATAGCTTCAGCCAATACTGTAGCAGTAGTAGTTCCGTCTCCTGCGATGTCGCTGGTTTTCGACGCAACCTCTTTCACCAATTTTGCACCCATATTCTCATATGGATCCTTCAACTCAATTTCCTCAGCAACGGATACACCGTCTTTTGTTATTGTAGGACTTCCCCATCCTTTATCAAGAACAGCATTTCTACCCCTTGGGCCCAGTGTGCATTTAACCGCACTGGCCAACTTGGTAACCCCCCTTTTAATTGCCATCCTTGCATCTTCTTTGAATAACAACTGCTTTGCTGCCATTACAGACCTCCTTATAAAATTGCAAGCTCAATATTTTTAGATTCTATCTAGTAGAAGCAAAATATATACCAATGAACGATGGAAACACCTTATGTAACTATCACATATGATGTTACAGCCTTAATATCAAATCCATTTTTCTTGCAGATTTTAATAGCAAGCTACAAGATGCCATTTTGGCAGACGCCAATTTCTAAATATTAACGCTAATGTCAATTTGGCATGGAATCTATTATATCAGATTAACTAATTACATATAACCTGATAAGTTGCATTAAACAGATAAATCTATTGATATTTAATAAAAAACCACTATTCTTTATAAAATCAACTGGCACATTCTCAATTAGTAGAGAAAGGTATCTATATATTGAAAAAGCACAATTACAGGACAAAACCCCACATACGTAACATCAGCATGTAGCTATAGTTAGAATAAATATAGATTTTTAGAAATTATTTAATCTGAAAGGAGGCTGAAGATGAGTGAAAACAGTGTGACTAATTTGACAACCGATGTAGAGATTAAGGGTACAATAAAGTTCGAAAAGATCATGAAAATCGACGGAAAATTTGAGGGAGAACTGATAGCAGACCATGGCGAACTCATAGTAGGCAAGACAGGTACAGTCAAAGCAAACGTTAAGGTAAAAAATGCCACTATTGAAGGCCGCCTGGACGGAAACATAGAAGCGGCAGAAAAAGTTGAGCTCAAGCAAAACGCACAGCTTATTGGCGATCTGCAGGCAAAAACATTAGTCATAGAGGAGGGCGTTGTTTTTGTCGGTCAGTGTAACGTTAACCCGGATGGTACAAAAGCGGAAAAACAGAATGAGGAAAAACAAAATATTAAAGTAATTAAAAACATATAACTGAAAAAAATACGGAGCGCTTAAAAAGAAAATGATTTATGAGAGCTAAATCAAACGAGTTGTCAGACATAAGGAATATAGCATGTCCTTATTGCAAAGGCAGTCTAAGTGTATCGGTCAATTGCATGTCAATGCCGTGTCTCCATTGCAATAAACACATCAACGTTAAAGAGATTATTTTCCCATCTGAAAAGAAGCGAATATCTCTAATCGGACAAAAAAAAATTCGATGCTTTAAATGCGATAGAGAGATATTTACCGATAAAAAAGCACAAGCGGTAACATGCCAGCACTGTTACAACCTTAACGACTTAAGCGACCACAAAGTAAAGACGCTTCTTGGCGTAAACCTTGAGACCTATGGCACACTTCATTTAAAAAAGAGAGGTATAATAGAAATTTCAAGTATCCGTGTTGGAGATGCTGTTGTACAAGGCAAAATCAATGGAGATGTCAATGCGATGGGAACCGTAGAAATTCAAAAAAAAGGCGAGATATACGGCTCGATAATCTGTCGTAAATTAATCGTTAATAAGGGAGGAATATTCAGCGGTAAAGTGAAGATGCTGAATGCCAAACAAACTGATTGAATATTATAATGAATCGGCAGTCTGTAAAATCAATATTCTAATACTACATGATCAAACAACTCTCCATTAAAACATCAAAACGTAACGAGTTCATAGACATCACTCCACATATTCAAGATCTTGTTGGAGATATTTCTGAAGGTGTGGTCACTGTATTCGTCCCCCACACCACAACCGGGATTACCATAAATGAGAATGCAGATCCGGACGTTCCACGGGATATACTAAAAAAACTTGAAGAGATGATCCCACAGCAGGACAACTATTCTCACATGGAAGGCAACAGCGATGCACACATCAAGGCATCCCTGTTCGGATCATCCGTAAGAGTTATCGTACGAGACGGCCAGCTTCTGCTGGGAACCTGGCAATCCATCTTCTTCTGCGAGTTCGACGGGCCCAGGACAAGAAAGGTTTTTGTTCAGGTTTGACTTCCGAGGCCAAACCCTCCAACCTGCCCGCAACCTACAACTCGTAAATCCTCATTTCACTGTTTCTCCGTTTCTTGAAATCCATCCAGAATTATCCAAAATAGGAAACATTTGCCTGCTTCATAACTCTCAATTCCGTTTCTCCCGGGTAATAATTGAAAATTATTATTTTATGTATCGTGTTAAATAATTGGCACTTGAGTATTTTCTGAATCAAAGCAGTTATCACAAAAACCCTATGGCATGTTAGATGCTGTGTTGGAGGGTGCTTTTAACAACTTTAATAGCAATTACTCCTGAAGTATTTTCTTAATGAAAACATTCTGGTTTGATTCAGAGATATAAACCGAACTTGAAGTAAACATTATTGGAGGTCAATAGATCATGAAAAAATTTATTCTAATTTTAACATGATCTATGCTTCTTCCGTTTTTGAGTACTCGTGCATCAGGGCAGGAATCATTTGAAAACAAAGATCCGGTTGAAGCCCAACTCCAATCTCTTTCTATAAAATTCTTCAAGCATATGGCGAGTTCAAAATATTCTGACGCCTCCGTATTATTTCACTACCCTCGATAATATACTTCTGAAAAAAGGTCCGAACAGATTCTTGATGTAAGCAAATTGCTTAAGATATTCACAGATGAATTTGGCCTCCCAACAAGCTTTAAAGTCAATGAGACTCCAGCTCCCTGTTACAATGTCACCGTATGTGGAGGTGATGTGCAGTATTGGCAAGAGCATCCATCGTATATACCTATTCCTTTAGAAGTTGTTTTCAGTAAAGAGAAAGAGGGGTATGTTGTTATTCTATTTTCTAATATTATGAACAGCTGGGAAATAAGAGCTGTCGCATATGGGCTTCCGGCGCAGAGACTGGGAGCAAAAGAGCGTGTTGTAGAAATCATGACAAAGATGCTAGTCACATTACAACCAGAGATCCAGAAACCACCGAAGAAAGAAAAGTATCCAATAGTCTTCACATCAAATAAATCATCAGATAGATTAATTAAATAAACCAAGTCTCATACACTGGATTCATAATCACTAATCATTATGTACCCCAGTACAATTAGAATCACCCCGTATTTATCAAATCAATCTTATCCTTAAAGCTTTCCATTATCCTCTTAAGCAGCATATGCTTCTTTGAGTCCCTTGATTTATTACCCTCCCTGACTAGCTCAAAGGCGTCCTCTCGTGCCAGTTTTATTATATCGTAATCATTAATTATATCCCCTATCTTGAATTCAGGCAGTCCGTGCTGTCTTGTTCCGAAGAACTCTCCCGGCCCCCTGATCTTAAGATCTTCTTCCGCTATCTTGAAGCCGTCGTTTGTTTCCAGCATTGTCTTGATCCTTTGTCGGGATTCGGCGCTCTTTTGTATGCCGAATAGCAGGCAATACGACTGGTGTGAACTGCGCCCTATCCTGCCTCTGAGCTGATGGAGCTGTGCGAGGCCAAACCGCTCTGCGTGTTCAATCGCCATCACGGTTGCATTCGGCACATCAATCCCCACCTCTATCACAATAGTGGACACAAGAATGTCATACTTGTGATTAACAAAATCAGACATTATCAACTCCTTCAACTCAGGTTTTAACTGGCCGTGCAATAGCCCTACGTTTAATCCTGCAAACACTTCGTCCCTGAGCCTCTCCGCCTCAACAGTCGCAGACTTGAGTTCGAGTTTCTCCGATTCATCCACCAACGGATATACGACAAATGCCTGTCTCCCCTTCTCTATCTCTTTACGAATGAATGCGTAAGCATCGCTTTCTTTCTTAACGGGCACACGATACGTCTCCACCGGTGTACGACCGGGTGGAAGTTCATCAATAGTTGATATATCAAGATCACCAAATACGGTCAGAGAAAGGCTCCTGGGTATTGGAGTTGCCGTCATGACGAGTACGTCAGGTTGCCATTTGTGTCCCTTTTGCCTCAGGCGCGTACGCTGCATCACGCCAAACTTGTGCTGTTCATCTATCACTATTAATCCCAGCTTCTTAAATTCCACACCTTTATCTATCAATGCATGTGTGCCAATGACAAGGTCAATATCTCCCTGTTTTATGCGTTCAATATTCTCTTTCTTAATCTTAGTCTTAGCGCCACCGGTAAGAAGTAGTATCTCCACATCGGCTTTCTCCAGTAAGTGACTGAGTGTTCGATAGTGTTGTTCAGCAAGAATCTCCGTGGGCGCCATAAATGCAGTTTGAAAACCATTTGCAACAGCAGCAAGCAACGCGTATACAGCCACGGCGGTCTTGCCTGAACCGACATCCCCCTGCAGCAATCGGTTCATTGGCCTGTCACTGCACATATCTTCATGGATTTCACTGATTACTTTCTGCTGGCTTTTGGTAAGCTCGAATGGAAAGAGCTTGTAGATGTGATTCTCAACATTTTTACCAATACGGAATTTATACCCGTTCACTTCTTTTATGCCGTGCTTGCGAAGTGCCATTGCCGTCTCAAACAGGAAAAATTCCTCATACTTGAGCCGTCTCTTGGACTCTTCCAAACTGTCCATTGACTCTGGAAAATGAATGTTTTTTATTGCGTCAGTGACTTGTACAAACTTATATTTATTTATAATATCATCCGTAAATATCTCTTCAACCTTGTGGTAATGCTCATCAACAACCGTTTGGACCAGTTTACGGAAACTGACTTGCCTCATATCCTCTGTCAGTGGATATATCGGCAATATGCCCACGCTCTTAGCCGGACCGTCTTCCCCTGAAGCGATCTCATATTCAGGGTTTACCATATGAAGTGACTGCTTATATAAGGTGACCTTGCCGTACAAAAATACATGGTCATCCACCTGGAATATTTCACCCTGATAAGGTCGGTTGAACCATTTAACCTGAAGCAGACTAGTTCCATCACCAATCGATGCCTCAAAAACTGTCTTCCACCCCCTGGTTCTGAATGACTTAATATTGATAACAATACCCTTCACCATTGCAGTAGTACCATCCGTCAACTTCGAAATTTCTTCTACCCGGGATCTATCCTGATATGTACGTGGAAAGTAGTAGAGAAGATCTTTTACGGTGTGTATTCCCAACCTTCCAAGAGACTGGGCTCTTTTTGGGCCAACGCCTTTGATGTATTGAATAGATTTGTCTAAATCGGATGTAGACACTGATTTTTCACCGCTCCCCGGACAAAAGGCGCCGAGGACAAGAAGACGCGAAGAGCACAAAGATTTAAAATAGATTCCCGCCTTCGCGGGAAATACAAAAATATGTTAGAGGCAAATACTTGTTCCCACGCAGAGCGTCGAACACTTCATTCCCACGCAGGGCATGGGAATGAGTTAGGATCCTTGTGAGTGGTTAATGACAGCCCGCCAAAGCGGGCCAAATGACTGTTGACAGTCC
>CAXMPV010000090.1:7060-7320 GCA_964195175.1 uncultured Thermodesulfobacteriota bacterium
CTTTATTCAGGTTTTAGGATCGAGAGGCCAAGATCTTTGAGTTGCTTTTCATCTACATCTGAAGGAGCATCCACCATGAGACACGCAGCCTTCTGGGTTTTTGGAAATGCAATGACTTCTCTTATATCATCAAGTCCCAGAAGTAACGTAACCATCCTGTCGAGCCCCAGTGCAATACCGCCATGCGGAGGTGCACCATACTTGAGAGCTTCGAGCAGAAATCCAAATCTATCCTGTGCCGTAGTCTCATCAATATTGAG
>CAXMPV010000091.1:0-7260 GCA_964195175.1 uncultured Thermodesulfobacteriota bacterium
TTCCAATCCTTTCTCTTCAAGTCGGTTGATTATCTTGCCGATTAGACGACGCTGTACTGCATCCGGCTTAATTATTACTAATGTCTTTTGCATATGAATTCCTTACTTTTAGGAAAAAGTTTTTATACTCGTCTGTCTGAAAATCAGGATATGTCCATGGTAAATTCTTAAAGACCTCATGTTGGTAAAACAGTGTAACTTCTGCATAGATACCATTTTGAAGATGAATTCGATGGTAATAATCCTTAGTAGAGGCAAGTATGAGATTACAATGAGTCAGGTATCCCGGATCCAAGTTGATCGGCCTGGTAACGTCAAACTTATTATTATGTCTGAACTTGTCCTCTAGCTCATTTGTCCAGATCTTAATTGCGGAAAGTTCTTCGGGGTTTATCAGCTTTCTGAAACATATAAACTGTCTTGAAATACCAGTTCCCATATCCTTTGTGTAGTAATCTGTGAAATTAAACGGGATGATTTCACTCTTCATATCAACTTCGCCAAAACGCGTTACCAGTAAACTTTCTACGTCAGTTAACAGTTCCTTATCACAGGAGAGGATTCCTACAAAAAGTTTTACCAGTTTGGGTAAGCTAATATCGGCCATTATTATTTTAGCTCAATGAGTCCATATGTTCTCTAATTACAGTGAGTATATTTTCTGGCTTTGCAGAATACACTTCATCTTTTGAGCGCAACTTAATTTCAAGCTCACCTGTCTCTTTGAAACTCTTACCGACTGTTATTCTTATTGGTATTCCGATCAGATCAGCATCCTTGAATTTGAAGCCCGGTCTCTGATCCCTGTCGTCAATCAGTGTGTCAATTCCGGCATCACATAGCTCGTCATAGACCTTAGTCGCAGTGCCCATGATAGTTTCATCTTTTATGTTTATAGGCACGACCAGTACCTCATATGGTGCCAGTGCAAGTGGCCATATTATACCGTTAGAATCATGAGATTTCTCAATTGTTGCTGCCAGTATCCTATTGACGCCAATACCATACGATCCCATTATGATAGAATGTTCTTTGCCATTTTTATCAAGGAACTTTGCACCCAGTGAGTCACTGTATCTTGTTCCCAGTTTGAAGACATGTCCAAGTTCGATTCCGTTTGAAACATCTATCTCACTGTTACACTTAGGACATCTATCCTTTTCTGTGACAAACCTGATATCAGCAGATCTGTCAATTTTAAAGTCTTTCTCAGGGTTTACGTTTATAATATGAGTATCAGCCTTATTGCCTCCAACAACACAATTCTTCATCACAGTGACAGCCTGATCTGCAATTATCTGTGTTTTCAAGCCAATTGGGCCTGCAAAACCCACGGGAGCATTTGTCAGCTCCACAACAGTCTCTTCATTCGCCAGGGCTATCTCGCCACCCGCTAGTACATTTGACAGCTTGGCTTCATTTACGTCGTGATCTCCGCGTACAAGAACCGCTACAGTCTTGCCGTTAAATGTGTAAATCAGTGTTTTGATCATTTTGTCAGGTTCTATGCCAAGGAAATCGCTTACCTCTTTTATAGTTGTCATGTTTGGAGTAGATACCTCTTTAAGCTCGTCAGGTGCAATATCGTCATCGGATTCAATAGGGGAGGGCTCGGCCTTTTCACGATTTGCGCTATAATCACAACTTCTGCATTTGATGATTACGTCTTCTCCGTTTTCATTAGGGACCATAAATTCGTGTGAAACATCACCACCCATTGCACCGGTATCAGCTTCTACAGCCAGGAAGTCCAATTTGCACCGTTCGAAAATTCTGCAATATGTTTCGTACATCTTCAGGTAGCTGTTATTGAGACTGTCGTCGTCTGTATCAAAGCTATAAGCGTCTTTCATTAAGAACTCTTTGCTTCGTAAGACACCAAATCTAGGCCTGGCCTCATCCCTGAATTTGGTCTGTATCTGATATAGAATTAGAGGCAGCTGTTTATATGAACTGACCTCATACTTAACTAAATTGGTAATAACCTCTTCGTGGGTAGGGCTTAAAGCAACGTCCTTGCCGTGCCGATCTTTCATGCTTAATAAGTCATCACCGAAAGCATCTATCCTTCCGCTGCGTTCTAAGAGGGTCAAGGGCTGTAAGGCCGGCAAAGAGAGCTCAATGGCACCGGATCTGTTCATTTCGTCCCGTATAATAGCAGTTACCTTGTTTAATATCTTAGTACCAAGTGGTAGGTACGAGTAGATGCCAGCCGACAATTTCCTGATCATGCCGGAGCGGATCATGAGCTTGTGACTTTCAACCTCAGCATCACTGGGGGTTTCCTTTAACGTTGGTATAAATGTCTGGGTCCACTTCATAATAAGAATTATTCCTTAATTGTAACGTAACTACCCGCTTATAAAATACTTATTGATATTTACAACTTTCCAACAACTCCGAAAGAGTATCAGCAAACAGCATGTTTTCTTGTATCAAATCTGCGAGAGTCAAAGATTATATTGGCAGCTGGATTTATTTGCAAGAAATTTAATAGACTTGGCGAATATGCTCAATATAACGGTTGAATTTGGCCATTCTTTTGATATAATCGATCTCTTCATTTATGTGCTCGCATGTAAGGTTGTGATTCTAAACGTCTTACGTTGTTTTTTTTTGTTATGACATGTCGGCACGTTATCTGCAATACAGTACATTTCATTAATAATATTAGGAGAGGATTTTAACTATGTATAAGGTTTTAATTGCTATATGTATTTTCTCAACTGTCGCTGTTTTTCAATACAATAATTTAGCTGAAGGCTCAGATAAACAGGCACCGTCTGCACACACTGATAGTCCGGATGAAATGATGGGAGAGGTGCCGCAGGAGGAAAAGAGTGAGTTAGCGTTAATGATGCAGGATATTGACGAAAGTTATAAGTTAGTAGAGGAAATGTCCGGTTACTACAAGTACAAAAAAAAACAGTGGAAGATAATTCTTAAGGCAGGGGAAAATATTGCAAAAGTAACGGAAGAAGTACGGGCCAAGTATGCAAAACCGAAAGACACTAGATATGAGCATCAGATGGAATTGATGCAGGTAGAAGCGGAAAAGATGGCTGAAATTGCAAAAAACAAGGATAATGTCGGGTCGCTCGAAGATCAACAGTGGCAGGTACGACGTTTAAGGCAAACTTGTGCTATTTGCCACAAACATCTGAAAATTCATATTTATCCTAATTTATATAAAGAGAAAAAACATAGCGATGGGTAACATGTACTTTAGAAATCACGCAAAACACTTTCATATTATCTTATAAAAGTTACTATGAGTTTTTACTTGACTCTGTTCTTGCGCGGTGATATATTTACCCAGAATTGCTTAATATTAGTCACGTATTGATTGCGATTAAGAGAAGTACTTGAAAATGAAGGTGGGTGAAGTTTTATATTTTACTAAATAAATACGTAGAACTTTGCGGAGTTTGTTATTTTTACTATATACAGACTAGGGCTTTACTCTTTGGCTAGCCAGTGAAAGGGGCTTATTTTTTTAATTAAAGGAGGCATAGGTATAATGAAGGTGAAAAATTTCTTTGTAGCAGGTATAATCGCATCAGCAATGTTTATAACAGGTGCAACGGCAGGTTTTGCGTCAAGTGATTCAGAGTTGTGTAGTAAGCAGAAAGTCAACTTTTTAAAGATAAAGATGAATAACGGACTGCTCCCTGGTGACGAATTTGCACCATATAATTTCAAAGAAGTCGCAGCAGCAGCAACAGAAATGATCGCAATCGAGAGTGAGAGGACTCACAATGACAAAACTCACGCTGCTATCAGCAAGATGGTTTCTGTACATCTTACACATATCCAGGAAGCCGCTGGAGGAGAAGCAGAAGGCGCTGTTGAGATTGCAGGGCACGCATTAAGATTTTTGGAGCTTTCCTGTAAGGCTTGTCACAAGGTCTATGACACAGAAAAAAAGAACAGAAAAATGAGTCCTTAAATTTTGTTTTACTTATGGACTTTTTGTTACTTACATTATCAGATAAAATTTGAATATAATTATGATTTTAGGAGGCTTGGTATATGAAGAAGTTAAATTTATTATGCATTATAGGAATTCTTGCGGTATCATGTTTCGCGTTAAGTTTCTCAAGTCAGGCTGATGAGCTGGAAGACTTGTATGGCAACCCGGAAAAAAGCTATTATTTCGTTTACGCGACAGGTGCTATTCAGGGATCATTCGGAACAATGGAAACATGTGTATACTGCCACGGTAATGGCGGTAAAGGAACATCAGAAGGAATGAAAAGAGGAGCGCCAGATTTTACAGATGCAGCATGGCAGGCTTCAAAAACTGATGAGGAGATGGTTAAGTTTTTGGAATCCAATGACAAAGGCTGTACAAAGTGCAGAGGAAGAGTTTCAGCTGATGCTATACAGAAGCTTGTTAACATAGTCAGAACTTTTGGTAGTAAGTAAATAAAACAAAATATTAAAGGCTCTTTGAGGCATCCGTATGGGTGCTTTAAAGGGCCTTTTTTTATTCTTAATTATAAATAATAACGGTAAAATATTTATCAGTTTTTAATCGGTAAAATTCGTTTACTTCTATCTAGTTTATGTTGTTGTAAAGTGTGTCCCTCTCTACAGGTTCACGTCCGGTCTCTTCTATTAATGCTTTGATGCTACTTACCGTTAATGCTTCCGGTGTATCAGCACCAGCAGCATGAGTAATTTTTTCCTCAGCGACCGTGCCATCTATATCATCAACTCCAAAGCTTAGTGATATCTGTGAAATCTTAATACCAAGCATTATCCAGAATGCTTTAATGTGATCAAAATTGTCCAGCATTAGCCTGCCTATGGCCAACATCTTCAAGTCCAGGATACCGGCAGCACTGGAGATATTTTCCATATCGGTGTTTTTTGGATGGAAGGCAAGGGGAATGAATGACATGAATCCTCCGGTCTCATCCTGGAGTTCGCGCAGTTTTAATAAATGATTGATCCTATCTTCGTTTGTTTCTATATGGCCATATAACATGGTTGCGTTACTCTTCAGCCCTAAATTATGTGCTGTTCGCATAGTATTTAACCACCCCTCGCCACTCAGTTTTTCAGGGCAAAGCTCTTCTCTGATAGTGGTAGAAAACACCTCTGCGCCGCCTCCCGGGAGAGACCCCAACCCGGCACCTTTAAGTCTACTTAATATTTCATAGGTAGTCATTCCTGAGACTTCAGCGAAATGAGAAATCTCGACTGCTGTAAAGGCCTGCAGATGCACTTCCGGAAAATGTTTATGAATAGAGCTGATCATATCAACATAAAAATCAATCCCAAGGTCAGGGTGGAGACCTCCGACAATATGTAATTCGGTTGCCTTTTCTTGAATGATCTGTGAGGCCTTCTCTAAAATTTCTTTAAGGCTCATCTGGTATGCACCGTCTTCTCCCTCTTCACGGCGGAATGCACAAAACTTGCATTTGTTTTTACATATATTTGAATAATTTATGTGCCTGTTTATAATGTAGTATACTCTGTTTTTATTGATCCTCTCCCTGACTATATTTGCAAGCCTGCCTATTGTAAGGATATCAGGAGACTTTAATAATCTAATACCATCTTCAAAGTCAAGGCGCTGGCCTTTAATGACCTTCTCTTCAATATCGCTTAATTTGGCATTAAATTTTGTTTTTAATAATTGCATAACATTTCCTTATTTCTTGTATAAAATTCTCAATGTGAATAGCGGGTCTCTGCATTTGTCCGTTCCTTTGCATGTAGTGAGTGGGGAGGGGATGCAAAAACACTAAATGTTCCACGGCCTGTTGAGAAATTTCGTATTTTGAAAATATCAGAATAGTTCCTCAAATTCAAGAATATAACTTCTCAAAGCAAAAAAAAGGAATATAATACATTTTTCGATTATAACAACAACACGGACGGGGGGGGGGATATGCAGAAAGATATCATTTCGACTAGTAAAGCGCCTCAGGCGATAGGACCGTATTCACAGGCTGTTCGATTCGACAATCTTCTATTTATTTCCGGACAGATACCATTAGAACCAGAATCTGGTGAAATTGTGAAAGGGGATATTAAAGCGCAAACAAAGCAAATTCTGGAAAATCTGAAGGGTATTTTAACAGCAGGCGGGTCATCTCTTGATAATGTGCTCCGCACTACAATATTTCTAACGGACCTGGAAGATTATGCTGATGTCAATAAAATGTATGCACAATTCTTTGAAAAATCTATGCCAGCAAGATCTACTGTCCAGGTTTCAAGATTACCAATGGAAGTTCGAATTGAAATAGATGCAATTGCAGGTATAAATACATAAGATAATTTACTTGACGCAAGGAATTGGTATCTTATAATTTATTATCATAAGTGTTTAGTAGTTAAGGGATTCTTTTCTTTTTTAATTCAAAGAAATAAGGAAACTATACAAATTATGTTAGAAGTCGCAAAATCACCAGAAAGTCAGGATAATTTCCAACATGTTGTCTCTCTCCTCGAGGACGCAAAAAAGTTCTTTTACAGGATAGGGGATGTTGAAATAGAGAAAAAAGTGTCGGAAATGGCGGAGCAAATTGATGAGCCACTATACATGGTTGTTGCTGGTGAGTATAATTCAGGGAAATCCAGTTTTGTGAATGCACTATGCGGAAAAAGAATTCTCAGAGATGGTCCAACTCCCTCAACAAATAAGATAACACTACTGACGTTCGGTGATGAGGTCTCCTCGGAAGAGGTTGACGATCATCAGTGTAGAATGACCTACCCTTTGGAAGCGTTAAAAGATCTTACCATCGTTGATACACCCGGAACAAATTCTATAATAGCTGAACACCAACTGATCACAGAAGGGTTTATTCATAGATCCGAAGTAGTACTTTTTATCACATCTGCAGACCATCCATTCACAGAAAGCGAGAGGGTTTTTCTCCAATTGCTTAAAGGTAAATGGGACAGAAAACTCTTGTTCGTATTAAATAAGATAGATTTGAAGACGGAAGAAGAACAAAACGAAATAGTAACCTTTATTGAGAAGAATTTTTACCGATTATTCGGTTTCGAACCAAAAGTTATCAGCATGTCCACCAAAGATGCTTTTATCGCAAGAACGACCGGAGATGCAGAATTGTTGCAAAAAAGTAATATTGAAAAAATAGAGCAGTTTATTTTAAGGAATTCAAAAAATGGATATTTTACAAAAGTATCTACAATTAATTATAAATTTGAAATTTCAGAATCCAAAGCATGGGAAATAGTTGGGGAATTATTATTCAATGGAAATATAGAATC
>CAXMPV010000092.1:0-7256 GCA_964195175.1 uncultured Thermodesulfobacteriota bacterium
CTCTTTAAGCGCATGGTCAAGTATCCCGCCCTCCTTGACGCCTGGTGAAGTACCATAAAGCACAACAGGGATTTGTGCTACAATTTTTTCTGTCAGATCTGTCCTGACAAAATCAGCGTGCAATATCTCTTTGCCGAAAGTATCGAATTGCACCTCTTTTATAAGTGCAGTTTCCTCTGAATTATCCATCTTCAAATTAACCATTTTAGTCCTGGCATCGATTATTTTGGAAAATTCCTTCTTGTCTAAAGAAAGCATGATACTTTCCTGTTTGTGCCCATACAAAACGGCAGGGATTATGCCTGCTTTTCTGTTTCTTCTCGACTTGATAGACCCAGAGTCTTTTCTTATTTTCGCCTGCAACTGTTGTGTTTCCATTTAATTTGTTCCCGGATAGCTTAAATTTTAAAACAAAAAATACAAATAATCAAAAGCTTAATGTTCTGTAAACATTGAGCTTATTGACATGTTAGTGTGAATCCTTTTTATCGCCTCTCCTAATAACTTCGATACTGACAATACCTTAATCTTGTCACCCATACTTTTCGCCTCTTCGCTCAAAGGAATAGTATCTGTAACGGCGATTTCCTTAATTGGAGCTGCTGACAGCTTCTCAATGGCAGCACCACACAGAACAGGGTGAGTTGTTCCTACATAGATATCTTTAGCCCCTTTTTCCTTCAAAACCCTTGCTGCCTGACATATAGAGCCACCCGTAGCAATCAAATCGTCTATTATAATGGCATTTCTGCCTTCTACGTCTCCAATAACAAAGCCAACTTCTATCTCTTCAGGCCCCGTCCTCCTCTTATCTACCACGGCCAATCTCATGTTCAGATGATTTGAATACTGCCTCGCTATTTTTATGCCTCCCACATCCGGCGAAACTACGACAAAGTCAGATAGATCTTTCTGCCTGTAGTACTCTGAGATAACAGGGAATGCAAGAAGATGATCCACTGGTATATCAAAAAAACCCTGTATCTGAGCAGCATGCAAATCCATAGTGAGCACTCTATCTGCCCCTGCTTCAGTTATAAGATTTGCAACCAGCTTTGCCGTAATTGGCACCCGGCCCTCATCTTTTCTATCTTTTCTGGCATATCCGTAATAGGGCAAAACAGCAGTTATCCTGGCGGAAGATGCCCTCTTGAAGCAATCTATCAAGATTAATAACTCCGCAAGGCTATCATTTACCGGTGCACATGTAGGCTGTATTATGAATATATCGGAACCTCGAACATCCTCATCAACCTTGACATCTATTTCGCCATCCGGAAATCTTCCTACTGTCGCCTTGCCTAAAGGTATTGAAAGATAATCACATACCTTCTCTACAAGTGCCACATTCGAGTTTCCGGTAAATATTTTTATATTATTTAACGTATCTATACGGTTTTTTTCATCCATCTTATATTGAGTCCTGAAATATACCCTATTTTACACCACGTTACCAGCACAATTTGTACAACGAGACACAAGAGACGACTAACAGAGCTGTATTTTCCCACAATAAACAGCAGCAATAACGGTCATGAAGGTATTTTAATCAACCGTATCAGACCAATTTTTAGCCCAGTTTCCATTAAGATTAAGATGCAGAACAGATCGACAATCGCCATCCGCTCCTGAATCAATCGAGGATTTTGCTGATATTATTGCTTCCAAACTGTTAGCAGTACAAGCTCGCAGCATTCTCAAGCCACATAATCTATAGGGATTTACTTCTATATCTAACGTAACTATTTGCTTTCAATGCAGTTAACAGACCTTCATTTCTGAAACCGCACAGAGGAAGAATGCTATCAAAAAAAGATTTTCAATGCAAGTAAAAACTAATTATGCGACAAATCATGTGAAAATGTTAAATTACTTTGAAACGACTAATATGTCTTAGTATAATCACAGACATACTATTATCTTGTATTCCACTCGAAAGAAGGTTTAAAATGTTTGATCTTGACAATATTTTGATGATTGGCACTGTACTTGGGAAATTGTTCACTGCCGCAATCCTAGGCGGCATTATCGGATGGGAGAGGCATAGACGAGGGCGGCCTGCGGGACTGAGGACACATCTCCTTGTATGTATTGGCGTAACCCTGATGATGCTGGTTTCAGAACATATTTTTGTTAAATACCAAGGTTACGGTCATAATTCTGTTCTTCGGATTGACCCTGCAAGGATTGCTGCACAGGTTGTGACTGGCATTGGCTTCCTGGGCGCAGGCACGATTATGAGATCTCGGGCGAGCATCATGGGCTTGACAACCGCAGCATCCTTATGGGTTGTTGCAGGCATAGGCCTTGCGGTTGGCAGCGGATTCATATTACCTGCCATTTTTACAACCGTTATTGCAATTGCTATCCTGACTCTAAACTCTTTCGTTGAAAAAAAGATGAAAAGGAATAAATACAGGACGATGAAAATGCTAATTGCCGGTCAGGGGCATTTTCTGGACGAAATAACACAAATCCTAAAGAAGCATTCTGTAAAATTAAAAAATTATAAGTTTAAAAATAATATACAGAAGAACGAAATTGAGTATGATTTAGACGTCATGTACAGAGACGAAAAAACATTATTATTTGCCTCTAACGATGTCACAAAGTCAATCAAGGACATAAAGAGTTTCAGTTTGGAATAATTATTTATCAATAAGACAGGAAAGACCATGCTATCATGAAAAAAACCCTCACACTTCTTATTTTCTGTCTATTGCCATCATTCTTTCTTCTGGGCGCGTCAGAGCCACAGCCGGTTCTTAAAAAACTGGATTCCCTGGAAAAGACCATTTCTAACTTATCATTCAGAATCCTCGCCTTAGAAAAGAGAATCATTTCACTTGAAGAAAAGATCTTTCTGGCAGCAACAAGACAAGAAAAACTGCCTGAAAACATTCCTCCTGGAAATTTTGAACAATCTGGTGATGATTTTTCCATTGAAGACGTTACCTATGAAACCCAGTATAATGGCACAGTTTTTAGAGGCAGAATTACAAATAACACCAACAATGATTTCCAATATTCACTTTTCAAAATTACCGTATACAAGAAAAACGGTTCTATCGCCTCCAGCAACGACTTTTATATATTGAATATGAACAGCCATTCAACCAGAACATTTGAGGCAAAAATACATGATGCAACGAAGGAAGAGTTTGAGGAATATTTAATTGAATTTACCAAAGGATCCTAATACTGAAAGACATTCATATGGGTTTGAATATTTAACGAGTAGTTCAATATCCATAAAGAACTCCCTACCACCCCACTTGTTTAAAGAGATTTTTATTTAGGCAAGAAATCCTGTTATGTTGTCCATTTGCACATTACTCACTGCGATTTCCGGGGCTACCACTACTTCCCTTGATCCCCATACCAAAGTAGATCTCTTTTTCTTTGTGATCCCGATTATGTTGTTAAGTATGTGCTTGATATTCGTGTTGATCCTGATAGTGTTAGGTTTTAAAGGACTGGCAATATTTCCATCCTTTATCAAAAAAGAGTCGGCGATTATAGTACTTGTAAAGTCGCCCATGGCCAATCCGTTTATCGCATAAGTATACCATATCCTGCCTATGTAGACTCCGTTGTTTACCTGTTTAAGTAGGCTGTCCCTGGTGGTTTCCCTGCTTCCCTCAATTACCACGTTTGTCGGAGATATGCCTGGCTTATTTTTGTAATCCCTGCCATTTGTTGTGTATCTAAAACCGTTGCGTGATATTGGACAGTACAGATTGCTTCTGAATTTCTGCGCATAGTAATTATTTGCCAGAAATCCGGTAAGTGTGCCATTCGCGATCAGATCCGTTCTTCCAGTCGGTATGCCCTCACACGTAATCTTTTTACTACCGACCTCCCCCTCTATAGATCCGTCATCGTATATGTTTAAATTGCTTGATGCTATTCTCTGTCCTAATTTTCCAAGAAATGGTGTATTGGACGCATAGACTGATGATAGATCTAATGATGGTACCAGTACGTTTGAAACAATGTCTGTAAGTGGCTGATTTCCGAAAACCACATTATGCCTTCCTGATTTGACTTTCCTTCCACCGATTGTCCTCATCGCGCTTTCTGCAGCTTCTCTCCCGGCAGCTTCAGGTTTAAATGTCGCAAGGTGTGTGTCCATACTCCATCCCGTACCCTTAACATTCTTATTCTCAATCATTGCCGTTATATTTGCGGTAAGGCTGGTTGTTTCGTCAAAGTCGTCTATACCTTTTGTAGTCTTTATAGCCATTCGCTCTCTCAGAATGGTAACGTCCCCACCAATAATGATTGTTTTTTTGTGCCCGCCATCATGAAGGGATTTTAGTGCGCCGTCAAGGGCCTTCCACCCTAAACCGACAGCATCTTTTCCACTGATACCCATAACACGCTTGTCGTGATAGTTTGTTAAAGCAGGCGTGCCTACCGGCTCTGGCAGTGTTTTAAAATCCGGATCAAACACCCTGTTTCGCTTCGCCTTCGCCAATGCCTCAAGAACTCCCTCTTTCGTCAAATCATTTGTGACTGACCCAAACCCTGTTTCTGTTCTGTTTCCTTTTTTGAATATAGCCAGAATTCCAAGCCCGTACGACTGGATAGATTTTGGTTCATGAATCCCGTTACATGGAATGTCGGATGTATAATTCAGCCTTATCGTTATCAGATCATTCCATGATGCAAATACCTCTGCATCGATAACGTCCTTTTGCTTTTTCACGTATTTAAGTGCGTCGGCAACTGCGATTCTCAATTCTTCTGTTTTTATCATTTATGTATAGGAACTTCAAAGTCGGCGGGTAAGAAACCCACCCTACAAAATATTATATTTTCTGCGCAGATCGGGTTTCTTACCCGACATTTCTTGTCAGACAGAATGAAGATGTAAAAATCTTTCCAAAGGCTCAACAACCTGCAAGCCTTGCCTTGCCCCGGAGCGTTGGGCCGCCGTTTCCAACTCTCATAATTTGCATCGGCTGCCCCTTTCCACAGTTCGGTATAGGATACATTTTGAAATCATTCCCCACCGCATCAATGCTCATGAGAAACTCTTTTGAATTTGCCATTATGCCTCCACCCCTGTACAGCTTTACAAGTTTACCATTCTCAATCTTATAAACCTTTTTGGCAGAGATTCTGAAGTTTTCTCTGGATTCGCTGATGGATGGAATTCTGTGGCTGACGATGTAATATCCATCCTTTACCTCTTTTATTATTTTTTTCGGGTCTTTTTTGCCGGGACTAAAAGCAGTATTTGTCATCCTGACTATTGGCGCCATTGACGATGTAGTTGCCCTCATCGAACCATTCGGTTCATGTCCAAGAACAGCAGCATTTTCCCTTCCATTCAGGAAGGTTTTTAGAAAACCATTTTTAATTACATCTATGCGCTTGGCCGGTGTTCCTTCTGCATCATATTTATAGTATCCATATCCCATTGTGGTAGGGTCTGAAAATGCATTTACGAGAGGCGACGCTATCTGCTCTCCTAACTGATTCTCATCCATGTTCTTAAAAAGCCATGACCTTCCCGCATAAGCAGTTTCCATCTTCAATATCCTGTCGGATTCGGTAGGATGCCCGACGATTTCGTGTACGAGAAGTGTATTAAAGTGAGGGTCAGTTACAACGACTACTTCATCTTTACTAGTCTTAAGAAACTCTGCGCCTGAGAGTTCGATAGTCTCCCTTGTCCTCTCAAGAGCAAAATCGAGAAAACTCAGATCATAGCAATTTTTGCCTTCAATTATTTCCCATCCTCTTAGATCGCCAACATAATCATAACAAACTTCCGGACTGGACTCACCCTTCTGCGCAGAGACATACACAACACCCTGAGTAAGCGGTAATGATTGATCAATATTTGCACCTTCGGAACTACAGAACAACTCCCTGGTTATGCCTGTTCTTATTCCGGCAGCTGTATAACGCACAGACGGATCAAGCTCCTTCATCTGCCCGGAAACATCCATACTTGTTTTCAACACCTTCTGCAAGGAAACCTTTCGCGGGTCTATTTCAAAATCTGCAGGCACCGTATCCTGACAAACCTTAATCTTGGCGAGCCTCACTTCTGTTAAAGAATCGGCACTCTTTTTAAACTCCTGCTTTTTCTTTGCGTTGGCGATTGCCCGTTCATAAGCCGCATTTATACCATTAATAATCAGGTCCGTTATTCTCTTAACATTTAAATCATTTTTCCCAAGTGATTGACCATAGAATCCCCAGGACGACATTTCTCCTGCAATAACCCTAATACCGAACGAGGCGTCATAATCATCCGTAACATCCTTTGATTGTCCGTTTTCAGAAGTGGCAGATTTGAATTCGCTGATCCCAAACCTTACGTCAACATATCTGCACTCGTTTAATGATTTGTAATATGTTGATAGCGTTTTGAAGATGTGTCCTTTTAACTTGTCGAGGATCTCTATGCGTGGTTTCATTGTGAATAATTTCAACTTTGGACACGGATAAACGCAGATAATAAGGATTTAGGTTGAGCCTAAAAAACTAAATTAATAATTTTTTATCTATGATTATCTGCGAAAATCTGCGTCCTACCTAATTTAATTAGCTTTTTTCTGTTCTCTTAATCGTAATGTTCATTGCAATGAAAACAAAGGCCACCAGGAATACCATCCCTACGGTAGTAACGATGGTCATGTGGACCAGGTTTCCTTTGATTTCGGCTTCAGCCCTGTCTATTGGCACAGCTACTGAAATAGCACCCCTCATGTCTCCAAACGTATAGCCTGCAGCATTGTCATCAGTATAGTCTCCCTGCGCAAACCCTGGCATTGCCTCCTTTGCAGAGTGACATTTTAGGCATGCTTCTTCTACGTGAAGAGGAATAAGATATCTCAATACTTTTTTACTATTTATCTCATCTACACCTCTATATTCGGAAAGATTTTTGTCATGCTCAAATTCAGCAAGCGCTTTCTCCTCAAATTTATCAGGCCTGTTTTTAGGATTTCCATATTGTGAACTGACCTGTTTTAATCGATAACCAGTTGCGTTATAAAACTTCTTACCAATCTCATTTCCTGCGATTGCCGGCATGAGCAATCTAGTTGTTTCACTATGCTCCATATTTGTAATTGCCATTGTTTCTGCTAGATATGCCCTCGTATGCTTAAGCTCCAGAGCAATCATTTTGCACTTATCGGATACTTCCTCCCGTAACAAAGTGGACTGTTTTTGAAAATTTGTAATACTTATAGAAAGTATCACAATAGCTACTACAAATATTATAATTCCAT
>CAXMPV010000093.1:0-7249 GCA_964195175.1 uncultured Thermodesulfobacteriota bacterium
AAGGCGTACTGGCAAGCAACATCTAAATTATGAAAAAATTGATACTAATAGTAGATGACGAAAAAGCAGCAAGATTCGGAATGAAGCTGGCTTTAGAAAAAGACGGCTACCAAGTCGTTGAGGCCAGTGATGGCATTGGCGCTTTTGATGTCATAAAGGCAAAGAGCCCCTCTCTGATTTTCCTTGATATCAACATGCCGAAGATTAATGGAATTCAGGTATTAGAAGAGATAAATCAGATGAAAAACCCTCCCATGATAGTCATAGTAACTGCTTACGGATCTGAAAAAGTTGCAGTAGATGCCATGAAAAAAGGAGCTTATGACTATATTGCCAAACCATACGAAATAGATGATCTCAGGTTAATTGCCAAACACGCATTCGAAAAACTTGCACTGGAAGAAGAAAATGCCAGACTGCGTTCAGAAATTGACAGATTGGGCTCAAGAGGTAAAATAGTTGGAGAAAGCCGGGAAATGAATCTGTTATTTAATAAAATTGAAAAGGTTGGTCCATCTGATGTAACCGTTTTGATTCAGGGAGAAAGCGGAAGTGGAAAAGAGCTGGTCGCCAAAGAGATCCACAAAATAAGTTCTCGTAAAAACAGGCCGATGATAACTATGAATTGTGCTGCACTCCCCGAAACATTAATCGAGAGTGAATTATTCGGACATGAAAGAGGCGCCTTCACCGGTGCAACAGAAAGGCGTCTGGGTAAATTTGAGCTGGCAGATAAAGGCACGATATTTCTAGACGAAATTGGAGATATGAGCCCTAACACTCAGGCAAAAGTTCTGAGGGTCCTTCAAGAGCAGAGCTTCGAACGATTAGGTGGAACAGAAACTCTTTGTGTTGACGTCAGGCTGATAAGCGCAACCCATAAAGATCTGCTTAAAGAGATCAAAGAAGGTAATTTCAGAGAGGATCTATACTATAGGTTAAAAGTTGTTGAAATTTTACTTCCACCATTGAGAAATCGTAGAGAAGACATTATAATACTAGCTGAAAATTTCATACAATATTTCTCTGAGAAGCACAGAAAAAACGTAAAATCAATATCAAATGATGCAGTAAAGATTTTTACTAAGTATTCGTGGCCTGGTAATGTAAGAGAGTTACAAAATGTTATAGAAAGCGCAGTCGTAATGGCAAATGCTGAAACTCTCGAAATTAACGACTTCCCGGAAGAGATTAGCAATTCTGATATTAACCGTAGCTTCGATTATAATTTACCTTTCAGAGACGCGAAAAAGATTGTCGTAGATACCTTCGAAAGAGACTTTGTGAGCAGGAAGTTAGCAGAAAACAATGGTAACATAAGTAAGACTGCTGAAGCACTCGGTATGCACAGGCAAAGCTTACAGCAGAAAATTAAAGACCTTAATATGAAACAGATATGAAAAATAACTTTGTCCACCTACATGTCCATAGTGATTACAGCCTGTTAGACGGTGCATGCAGGATCAATGACCTTGTCGATAAAACTAAAGCTTTAAACATGAAGAGTGTAGCGCTGACAGACCATGGCAACATGTTTGGAGCAATCGGATTTTACGAATATGCCAGGCAAAATGATATAAAACCCATCCTGGGGTTTGAAGCGTATGTCGCTCCGGGCAGTAGATTAACAAAAGAGGGAGGCAAACAGAAAACATATCACTTGACGCTTTTGGCTGAAAATCTCGATGGGTATAGAAACCTGCTAAAGCTGTCATCATCTTCATACCTGGAAGGTTTTTATTATAAACCCAGAATCGACAAAGAGTTGTTAAATAAGCATTCGAAGGGCGTTATCTGTCTGAGCGGATGTATGCAGTCGGAAATAAATCAAAACCTGCTGAATAATGATTATGAAAAGGCCATAAGTACTGCATCTCAATACAAAGATATCTTTGGTGCTGATAACTTCTTCTTGGAACTGCAGAACAATAGAATTGAACGCCAGGATGAATTGGTAAAAGAGGCGTTAAAAATCAGTCAGGACCTGGATTTAAAAACAGTTGCTACCAACGACATTCACTATATGGAAGCTGACGATTATTATGCCCATGACACACTCCTATGTATAAATACGAGAAAATCAATACATGATGTCAAAAGGATGCGCTTAAGCACTAATGAATTCTACTTTAAATCACAGGAGCAGATGGAAAAAACATTTGGAGATCTACCGGAAGCATTAATGAATACATCATTGATCGCTGACAGATGCAATGTTGAACTGGATTTAAATACAATGCATCTGCCCAGATTTCACCCGAGAGAAGATTCTCTCTGTTACAAACCGGGTATGACTAATAAACAGCACCTGAGGGCACTCTGTGAACACGGTGCTTTAGAGTTATACAATAATGTTGATAAGGTAATCAACGATAGATTAGACCATGAACTGGGTGTAATAGAAGAAACCAATTTTGTTGACTATTTTCTCATTGTCTGGGACTTCATCGATTATGCGATAAAAGAACAGATACCAGCCATAGCTCGTGGTTCAGGTGCTGGCAGTTTAGTCGCCTATCTGCTCGGAATCTCAAACATCGATCCTATAAAATACGATCTACTGTTTGAAAGATTCCTGAATGCCGAAAGACTTTCCATGCCTGATCTTGATATCGATTTCTGTGCCGAGGGTAGAGACAAGGTAATTCAATATGTGCGAAAACGATATGGCGGAGATAGCAATGTGGCACAGATTATCACCTTTGGTACCATGAAGGCTAAAGCGGTGATCAGGGATGTTGGCAGAGCCATGGACATACCCTTACCCATAGTCGATAAAGTAGCAAAATTAATCCCACTCACTCTGGGCATTACATTAAAAGACGCTCTTGAAGAAGAACCGGAACTAAAAGCCATGCGTGACGGTGATCCGCAGATACAGGAGCTGTTCAATATTTCTACAAAACTCGAAGGACTGCGAAGACATGCCTCCACACACGCCGCCGGTGTGGTTGTTTCCGACGAACCACTAACCAACTACATCCCACTGGCAAAGAACAAGGATACCGTGATAACACAATATGATGGTGAAACCCTTGTTGAGAAGATAGGCCTGTTAAAGGCTGATTTTCTTGGAGTAAGGAAGTTCACTGTCATTGATAAGGCGAGACTGCTTATTAAGGCCACAACAGGGACAGTTATTAGTATCAATAAACTACCGCTAGATGACAAAAAAACATATGACTTGTTGTCACGAGGTGACGTTAAGGGTGTTTTCCAGGTAGAGACAAGCAGAGGTTTCAGAGACTTGCTGATGAAGCTTAAACCGGATAAATTTGAGGACGTATTACCTCTGGTTGCACTATATCGGCCCGGACCACTAGGAAGTGGAATGGTTGATACTTTCATAAATTGTAGACACGGAAGAGAAGCCGTAAAGTATCTACACCCAATGCTCGAACCGTTGCTCAAAGAGACGTATGGGTTGATTGTTTACCAGGAACAGGTAATGCGTATCGCAAACAGACTGGGAGGATTTACCCTTAACGAAGCTGATAATTTGAGAAAGGCAATGGGTAAGAAGAAGCCGGAGGTTATGGCAAAATTTAAGACCCAATTTCTAAACGGAGCCAAAGATAACAAAATACCGATAAATGTCGCAGAGAAAATCTTCGAGCTGATGGAATACTTTGCGGGTTACGGGTTTAATAAATCACACTCTGCAGCTTATGCCATGGTCTGCTACCAGACTGCTTATCTAAAGGCCAACTATCCGACGCAATACATGACAGCACAGATGACGTGCGAAAAGCAGAATAACCTGAAAATAGTAGACTATATGCATGAATGTAACCGAATGGGCATCGAATTATTACCGCCATGCGTAAATGAAAGCTATTCAGATTTCACAATAGTATCAGATCAACAGGTAAGGTTCGGTCTCGGGGCAATAAAAAACGTTGGTGAAAAGGCAATAGCATCAATCATTGAAGCAAGAGAAAAGGATGGTGAATTTATCACAATATTTGATTTCTGTGAACGGGTAGACTTGCGACTGGTGAATAAACAGGTAATGGAAAGCCTTATCAAATCAGGATGTTTTGATTCGCTGCCGGGATACAGATCTCAATTCTTTGAAGGAATAGACACACTGCTGAAAGTTGGTGCGAAATCAAACAAAGACCGCCGTATGGGACAGATGAACCTTTTCGGCACACAGGAGGGTACAGTAGACTTAAATGCCCTCCATAGTTTACCAGAGACAGAAAAGTGGTCGGAAAAACAGCTGCTTAAAGCAGAAAAAGAGGCAATGGGACTTTATGTCAGTTCACATCCGTTAAAAAGATATAAGGATGCAATAGAGCATTATTCCGATATAACGACAGGAGAACTTTCTGAAAAACCGGAAGATGCCGAGGTCTTGATAGGTGGAATTATTGACAGCATTAACCGTACTACCACTACAAAAGGCAAGCCCATTGCGTATTTTACCATTGAAGCTATGGAAGGGCTCGCAAAATGCGTCATTTTCTCGAAAAAACTGGCATCTCTCAATGATCAGCTCCATGCCGATGAAGTGGTTTTTGTTAAAGGGAAAGTTGGCTTCAGGGATACGGAAGCCTCAATCAGGGTTAATGAGATAATAACTCCTGAAGAAATGGAAAAATTAATAGAGAACAAATCACCAAAGAATGCTATAATACGCCTCAAATATGCACAAATAAATGATGATATTCTCTCAGGCTTGAAAGAAATCCTCTCAGCAAATAAAGGGCCTTGTCCTGTATTCATTAAATTCGAGATTCCAGGCAATAAACCAGTAATTATTAAGACATCTGACGTGTACTCTGTTTCCTTAAACGAAAACGTGTTTAGTGGAATTAGAAACCTGATTGGTGATGGATGTCTGGTCTCAAAAAGCGCGTGAATATGTAAAGACACAGCCCCTGCAGAACACAGAGTTTGATCTTGTGAGGTGGACACTGCCCGCCATATTATTTTCAAATGAATTAATTATCACGTTACAATTTAAATTAAGGAAGGTATAGGGTAAATGAAAAAAGAATTAACTTACGCACTGATAACTCCGTATAGCTTATTGAAAAGCAGAACGGGCGGCATAATATGCAGACTTCTATCTTTGTCTGATCTGGAACTGGTAGGCGCCAGGATGTACACTCCCAGCGACAAGTTCCTGGATGAATATGTAAAGACTATCGAGGAACAGAAGATGAAGGCTGTATGGAAGAAAGCAATGATAGATTATGTAAACAACATGCTGAGGAAAAAGAATAAACTTGGTATAGAAAATCGTGCCATGCTTCTTCTCTTTGAAGGCAAGAATGCGGTTGATGTTCTCCATAATAAAGTGATCGGGTCAGCATCTGATCCTATAAGAGGAGATACCATCAGGGGCACTTTCGGTGACACTATAGTCTCTGAGGACGGTAAGGTTGATTATTTCGAGCCTGCAGTCCTTACGTCAGCTGACAAGGCTACAAATATCAAACAGCTTAAGTTATTCGCAAAATATGCACTGAGCGATGGCGGTATCATGGATAATGTTATCGCTTTTGGCAAAAACAAAAAGCCTGAAACTTCACTCATGATTCTTAAACCCTTTGAAAAACATGACCCGCGTGCCGGAAATATTATCAGTATGTTTTCAAGGACGGGTTTCTATATAGTCGGCATCAAACTCCTTGACTTGAGCACTAAACAGGCAGAAGAGTTTTATGGCCCTGTGAAAGACTTCTTCAATGGTAGTTTCGATGATAAATTTAAACCGGATCTGGTTGACCAGTTGAAAACGTCTTTAAAACAGAAGGACTTCTCTTTTGAACTGACGGATGAGCTCTTGAATAATATGGCCGCTCAGATGAAAAAACCAAAAGTAGATACTGAATTCAATAGCATACTACAATACATGACAGGCAGGGAACCATCTTCCTTTGCTGAAACCAAGAAAACTTCGGATGGAAAACACACTATCTGTATTGCAATACTGTACCAGGGAATCAATACCATTAAGACTATCCGCGAACTATTGGGAGCCACAGATCCAAGGAAAGCGAAGTATTCCAGCATCAGGCGTTTTTATGCACTGGATATAAGAAAAAATGCAGTACACGCATCTGATTCTGCGAAAAGTGTAATAAGGGAAAGGAAAATCATAGGCTTCAATAAAGATGAAAAGACCTGTGATATTAAGCAGATAATTAATCGATATGTTAAAAAGAGTTGACCTTAACTTTAGGCACTTTTAACTTGAAACTTTCAGATTTCACCATGTTGGATATTCAAAAATTAGAAGTTGGTCCTTTGGACGCTTGTTGTTACATAGTATCATCAAAGAGTTCAGATGCCATGATTATAGATCCGGGCGGAGATACGGAAAGAATACTGGACTGCCTGGAGCAGAAAAAACTTCATCCTGTTATTCTCGTTAATACCCATGGACACGGGGACCACATTGGCGCGAATAAAGAGTTGAAGGAGAAATTTCCGGATATTAAAATCTGTATTCATACCGATGATGCTGAGATGCTGGAGGATCCATTCAAAAACCTCTCGCTCCTGGGCGGAAAAAGATATTCATCTCCACCGGCTTGCAGAACTTTGAATCACGATGATAAAATTGAGTTGAATGGCCATGAATTCAAGGTATTACATCTTCCCGGTCATACACCCGGTGGAATAGGAATTTACACCGATTCTACAGACAATGGCGATGCTCCAATACTGTTCTCAGGAGATACCCTTTTTGCGGGAGGATACGGCAGGACAGATTTACCTGGAGGAAGCCATAACCATCTTCTCCAATCGATTAAAGAGTGTATTTTCAAGCTGGATGATAATACAGTTATTTATCCAGGACACGGATCCTCTACAACAGTGAAAGCTGAAAAAGAAAGGTTTAAATGATAGAAGAAAAAGGGAACATCAAAGATATCCTCATAGAGGATGAAATGAAAGAGTCGTACCTGACCTTTGCGATGAGTGTAATCATGAGCCGCGCATTGCCTGATGTGCGGGACGGTCTTAAACCATCACAGAGAAGGATACTCGTTGCAATGAACGACCTCAATCTTGCCCCTGGAGCCAAGTTCAGAAAATGCGCGAAGATCTGTGGTGACACAACAGGAAATTATCATCCACACGGTGAACAGGTTGTATATCCAACACTTGTACGTATGGCCCAGGACTGGAGCTTAAGATACACACTGGTAAAAGGCCAGGGCAACTTTGGATCAATTGATGGTGATCCTCCTGCTGCTATGAGATATACGGAAGCTAAAATGACCCATGC
>CAXMPV010000094.1:0-7211 GCA_964195175.1 uncultured Thermodesulfobacteriota bacterium
CACATGGATAAACTCCTGTCACAACTGATTGATGAAGCAATAAAGCTTGAGCTTAATATTTTTAATATTTATGAAAGCTTTAGCAAGTTGTTCTCTGAAGATTCAGATTTTTGGTCTGAACTTGTTTGTGAGGAGAAAAATCATGCCACCTTACTTGAGACCGCAAAAGAAACTCTCTTGCCGGTAGATCTGTTTCCCGCTAAACTTTTGATTCCGTCCCTGGGAATGCTCATCGATACAAACAATAATCTATCGTTGTTAATGAAAGAGTACAAAAAAAGTCCTCCTTCAAGAGTAGATGCTTTTTACAAAGCTATTGATATAGAACTTTCTGCCGGAGAAATTCATTTTCAGCACGCTATGAAGCATTTGCATTCTGATAAAATTATGGATACAATTCAGCAGTTAAACAAAGATGACAAAGATCATATTGTTAGAATTCGTACTTATATGCATGAGAAGTCTATTCGCTCTTGAACCGACAACCTGTAATATTCTTTTCGAAGAGGCGATCACGTTTAGTTGAATTGAAACATTTATAGAATTAATAACTATTTAAGAAAACTATTATTGCCCGGGAGATTAAAACGATGCGCTATAGATTTCATAAGATAATATATTGCTCGATTGTTTTAGCGATTTTGATATGTAGCATTAACATTTCTAATAATTTTGCTGATCAGAATGATATAGTCCCACCTGTTCAAATTGGTGATTCTGGCGAAGAGGATTTACACTTGAACGCGAACGTTGTAGTACCTGATGCCATAAAAGATGATTATATGGAATGTTTACACGTATCGGAAAAACTGTCAGAAATGCTGATTACCATCAGAAATGTAATCGCAAAGAACCAGGAACTCATTAATAGAGATCCTGTCACTGGTAACTATGTTTTTAAAGATTTTGTTCCTGCTATTGTGGGTACACAGGTAGCCAATGACTTTAGTCTTAAGACTGGATACAGAATAAAACAGACAAGTCTTAAGATCAGGAATCTCAATAATGAGCCTGATGAGTGGGAGAAGAAGGTTTTAAATTTTTTTGAATCAGGTAGTTATACAAAAAAAAGTGGATATAGTGAAATAACACAAAAAGATGGAAAACAATCTTTTAGATACATGAAACCAATATTTGTTGAAATAGCCTGTCTGCAGTGCCATGGTAGAAAGACAGAGATCAAGCCGGCAATAATGCAGTTTCTAAGCAGGAGATATCCGTTTGACAATGCATTCGGGTATAAGGAGGGAGATGTGCGTGGCGGTATCAGTATCGTTATTCCAATAACCAACCGTTAGTTTCTAAAATGAAGTTCACAAGATTCGGTATAAAACTTTTCTATATGTTTCTATTAGTTTCGCTTATCCCTTCAGGTGTCGCAGGGGGAATAGTGTACAAGTACGTTAGCACCAGGACTAGAGAAAATGTTTTAGGACAACTGCAGTATGAGGTACATGATCTTAATGGGAAGCTAGATCTCCTATTGTCAAAAAGGCGATTCAGGGTTGCAGATTTCAGCTCAGATGGTTTTATCAGAGACTGTGTAGAACAGTTATCTTATCAGTCTCTTGAACATTCTCAGATTAGTAAAGAGTTGAACCATCACTTAGCCGTAAATAAGATGGACTTAGACCCGGAGATTCTTGAGATAGCGATTCTTAATAATACAGGTAAGGTTATCGCATCAACCTCACAGGAGCAAATTGGTAAAGACAAATCCAATGAAGAATACTTCAGGGGGCCATTCCTATATCAAGAGCAAAAAGGTTCTTACTTTTCTGATGCCTTAAGGCCTTCTCAAACTCAAGATAGTAGATTAGAGTTAGTATTTTCCTCAATTCTGACAGATAAATTCTTTCACAAACCACTTGGCGTTCTGGTAACAAAGGTTAGGGGTGAGATTCTTCAGGACATATTTGAAACAATAATAGAGCAAACTGACAAAGAAGGTTTTCTGGAACAACAATATGGTGGTGATATGTATATTGTGAATGGTGACCAGTTAATGATTGCAGGTTTAAGTGAGTCTGGAAATTTCAGTTTCGGTAAGATTATAGATACAATACAGGTGAGTGATACGCTAGCCTCAAAAGGGAGATTTTCTGGCATATGCGACAATTATAGAGGCATTAAGGCTTTTTGTATAGCACGGTATGTACCCGAAACAAATTGGGTAATCCTATCAGAAAAAGAGGTTGAAATCGTAAATTTGCAACTGAGGAGGATTAAATATATATTTGCAATATCAGGAACTGTAGCACTGTTTTTGACGTTTATAATTGCGTTTGTAGTGTCAGGCAATATAAGTGTAGATTTGAATAACTTATTAATGGGTATCAGGAGGGTAGCGACCGGTAATTTAAAACAGCCTATACTGATAGGTAAAGGGAATGATGAATTAAAAGAGGTAGGTGAGTCTTTCAATTTAATGATATACAGACTCAGAGAATCATATGAGAGTAATGTTCAATTGAAACGTCTCGACAAGATGAAGGATAATATAATCAACGACGTTTCGCATGAACTGAAATCTCCATTAGCACAACTGAGACTGGCATTAGAAATGTGGCTTAAAAGATCAACTCAGGAAGGGGAAAAAGTCAGGACAGATCAAGGCGGTGATGACCGTTTTATTAGAATAATAAGGGGGAACATCACAAGGATCAATGATACGGTGGAGAGTATTTTGGCTTTAGCCGATATAGACTCAGGTAATTTAGATTTCGAAAAAGAAATTTTGCCTTTAGGAGTATTAATAAATCAAGCCACTGCCGGGCAGAAGTTAATTGCAGAGAAGAAAAAGTTGTTACTGACATCAACATTTCAAGAAAATTTACCTGATGTTCTTATAAACAAAACTCAGATTGCCGGAGTCCTTTCTAACCTGGTAGATAATGCGATTAAGTATACCGAATCAGGAGAAATTAAGATCAGTGCTGTAAGAAGGAATAATGATATTGAGGTAGCAATTAAGGATACAGGAATTGGGATAGGCCTTCCAAAGAGCGGTCATAATCAGATCTTTGAACGGTTTTATCAGGAAAAAACGAATAGTCAGGGTGTCGGAGTAGGCCTTTCTATTTGTGAGAAGGTAATAAAGGCGCATCATGGTAAAATATGGGTCGAAAGCGAAGGGAAAGGTAAGGGGTCGACCTTTAAGTTTACTTTACCTATTCCGTGACAATAATTGTTTTTGTGTTTCTGGTTGGTCCCTGGATAGGTTGTTAAGTACGATGACTATCTTGCAAAAGCATTTTACCAGATAAAATATTTATTATTGTATTAAAGGAGGGGGTATATGGCTAAAAAGATACTAATAGTAGAAGACGAGAAGCCTTTTCACGTTCTTTATAAAGCAATGCTTGACGATAACGATAAGGACTATGATATTGTAAGCGCATATGATGGCGATGAAGCACTGGAAAAGGTGAAGCAGGAAAAACCTGATTTGATAATTACCGATATACTTTTGGATATAGTAACAGGAGATACGTTTTTCTTGTATCTAAAGGGGATGCCGGAGCATGCGGATGTGCCCGTAATAATGATTAGTGCCTTTTCTGAAAAAGATTACAAAAGCCTTAAAGAGTTAGATCCAAAGCTTGTATACATCGAAAAGTCAAAACTAACAGAGGAAATATTACTCACAGAAGTAGAGAAAAAACTGCAGTAAACACTGTTGAATCCAACAGACAACTCTTCAGCACGTCAACATCTACAAATATCAATTTAGGAATGTTCCGGATCATTTACTTAGCCAATAAATGTACTGGCGGGTAGAAATGACATGTAGCAGGTCTGGTATCATTTCTTTTCAGACTGTTTTATAGAAAGAGAAATCCTTTTCATTTCTACATCAATGTCAAGGACCTTGACTTTGACAATATCGCCAACGGACACGTGGCCTTTTATATCCTTGACAAATTTGCTGGCAATTTCTGAGATGTGAACAAGGCCGTCCTGGTGTACTCCTATATCAACAAAGGCCCCAAAGTTAGCGACATTTGTTACAGTTCCTTCCAGTACCATGCCAGATTCAAGATCTTCTATTTCATTAATTGAATCGTCAAAAGTGGCAGTAACGAATTGTTTGCGTGGATCACGTCCCGGTTTTTTAAGCTCTTCCAGTATGTCTGTTATTGTGGGAAGTCCGGCTTTCTCGCTGACAAAGGTGTGAGGATCAAGCGATTCAACCAGCTCTTCACTGCCAATAATTTCACTAGGTTTTTTCTGCAGGCTTTCTGCAATCGCATCTACAATATAATAGCTCTCCGGATGGACGGCTGAGTTGTCCAGTAGATTGGCAGAATTGCGGATGCGCATGAATCCAGCACACTGTTCAAACGCTTTTGGCCCCAGTTTGTTGACTTTTAGAAACTGTTTCCTGCTGGAAAATAGACCATTCTCATTACGGTAGTTCACAATATTTTCAGCCAGGCCACCGCTGATACCTGCAACGTAGGAGAGTAGCTCCTTCGATGCGGTATTAACGTCCACGCCTACATAGTTGACACAGTCTTCGACAACGTCATCCAGTTTCTTTTTCAGGCTTTTTTGTTGAACATCATGTTGGTACTGACCCACCCCTATGGACTTCGGATCTATCTTTACCAGCTCTGCCAGTGGATCCTGCAGACGTCGTGCGATGCTCACTGCACCACGGACGGTAATGTCCTTATCCGGAAATTCTCTCGCAGCAACTTCAGATGCGGAATAGATAGACGCTCCGGATTCATTAACTATTACGACTTTTATTTTTTTCTTAAACTCATTTGCTTCATCCTGGTCCAGGGCCCAGTGTACAAATTTATCTGTTTCCCGTGATCCGGTACCATTTCCAATGGCTACCAACTCTATATCATATTTGCTAAACCAGCTATATAACAATCTGGCAGATCCTTCGAAATCTTTTCTGGGTTCAGTGGGGTAAATAACTGCGTCATCAAGGAGTTTGCCGGTATTATCCAACGCTACAATTTTGCAACCGGTACGGAAGCCCGGATCTACTCCCACAATATTCAGCCCTCCTCCAGGAGGGGCAAGGAGTAAATTATTGAGATTGGATGCAAATGTCTCTATCGCTTCCTCATCAGCCTTATCCTTGTTTTCAAGACGTATCCTAGAGATTATTGATGTTTTCATCAGACGATTATATGAGTCTTTAATTGCCTCTAATACTATATCTGCTGACTTATTCTTTTTATGCCCTATTATACTGTTTCTCAGCTTTGTAAGAATCTCTTCATCCGGTACTTCAATAGTGAAAGTAATCACTCCCTCGTTTTCAGCACGTCTTAAGCCCAGCATGTTGTGGCTTGAGATAGAGTTTACAGTGTGGCGATACTCATAATACATATTGTATTTCGTATTCTTCTCTTTATATTCCTTCTTTACCTTAGAAGTGTATTGGCCTACTTCATGCATCTGTTTGTAGACGATATTCCTGTAAACGGCGTTTTCTGACAAAGTCTCTGAAATAATATCACTGGCGCCGGCCAGCGCCTCTTCAACACTCTCTACCTCTTTAAACCCAGACATCGATTCTATAGCTGAGTTAACAGGATCAAAGTCATCCTCCATTTCCAATATCTTCAGGGATAATGGCTCCAGTCCCTTTTCTCTGGCGATGGTAGCACGAGTCCTTCTCTTTGGTTTGAATGGGAGGTAAATTTCTTCCAGTTCTGTCTTAGACAAACAATCACGGATAGTTTTCTCTAGTTCGGGAGACATTTTGCCCTGATCAATAATAGTTTTCGTCACAGTCTCCTTCCTCTCTATAAGTTCTCCCAGATAGATGTGGCGCTCTTCTATCTTGCGGAGAATAACTTCATCAAGGCCGCCGGTCACTTCCTTACGATATCTTGCTACAAATGGAACCGTGTTGCCTTCGGCAAAGAGGGATATGACCTTACTGGCGATTGGTTTTGCCAGATTAAGTTCATCTGCAATTATTTGTATACTATCCATAAATTAATTCTCAGTAAAAAGTTCGATATAGTGGTGGCATGAACAACATGTTGTTCATGCCACCCGGAGAAAGGTAGAAACTTATTGCTTTTCGCTGGAACGTATAGGATCTGTTTTCGGTAACTCTCTGGCTATTTCAGCTGCATCCGGAGAGCACTCGGAATGGCCCCATCCGCTTGCACTGACACTGTCAGTTATGTCGTAAACTATATTATCATCCTGGGTAGGGCTAACACCTTTAGGGATATAATCCAGATTGAGTTTGTGGCGCAACTTCCATGCAATATTGTGGTCTGCACAAGAACTGTCACCGCTAACGCCTATTGCTCCCAGGATTTTACCGTTGCTGTCGTATAATGCTAAACCTCCACCAAATACATTTACTCCTCCAATCTTATAACCAACCATAGGATCATTTAACGTTCCTATATTTTCGGATGGACCACGATAAGCTACCTCTGTATTGATTGGATTACTATGCTGTAGACCAAATAAGCTGCCACCAGGTTGGGTTATTGCAAAAAGATTGGCAGTAGATAATGCAAGCCCAGGGAGACTGAAGGCATTTGCCGTATTTGCTTTTTGTGCAGAAATAATACGGCTTCCCGGCCATTGATCGCCTCTATCATTACCGGAGAAAACTACGGCTTTT
This sequence comes from uncultured Thermodesulfobacteriota bacterium, assembly GCA_964195175.1. Taxonomy (GTDB): domain Bacteria; phylum Planctomycetota; class Brocadiia; order Brocadiales; family Scalinduaceae; genus Scalindua. The sequence continues at coordinate 6,620 of CAXMPV010000094.1, forward strand.
ACGACGCCGTCTCTGTCAACTACTGTTGCCCACATATTAAGACCAAAACCACCGTTCTTCTCTCCAACAATACTCTTTAAAGCTTCCCTGGTCTCTGCATGTGCTGGTAAACCGTCAGCAAAGGATTGAAGTGAAAACATTACAGAAAACAACATAAATACGAAAGTAGTTAAAACGGATTTATTCTTTTTCATAATAACAATCCTTAAAATTTAATTAATAAAGATAAACTACAAGTATAATTTAATCTACTATTGATAGATTCCTGTCTTATGCCGTCATGTTTAACTGTAAATGAAAACTGGTCTTATGGCAAAACATGCATTAGCATTATATGTAGGGTGTATTATCAGCCTGACTGTGTCATCATAGCAGGAGTGAAGCAAATCTTCCTCTACTTTTAAATGAACGGGATAATAAAGATACATATTATTGAAGTCAAGTGAAAAGAAGTAATATCTCATTTCAGATTTAATGTCTAACAACGCTTGATACCCACAACTCGTTAAAATAGAATCAATTAACAATAGATTGATTGACAAGATAATCATAAAGGATAAGATTTCAATTTATTACTATAGCTAATAGATCG
>CAXMPV010000095.1:0-7205 GCA_964195175.1 uncultured Thermodesulfobacteriota bacterium
TATCTTTCGCTTTCAAGCTTTCTCAGTAACGGTCCTATCTCATCGAGTGGCAACACATAATCAGGGTTAACAGCCGCTATAGCCGCTCTGGGCATGTCTACAGCTACAGATGTTTCTGGTGTCTGGACAATTGCAAGACCACCCGCTTCCTTTATTCTTTTTAACCCCAGACTGCCATCTTTATTCGCGCCAGTCAAAATAACCCCAATAAGCCCTTTTCCATAAACTTCTGCAGCTGACTCAAAGACCACATCAACAGACGGTCGCGCGTAATTAACAGCCCCCTCCACTGACATAGAAAACGTACCGTCATCTTCTATCAGTAAATGGTAATTCGGCGGTGCCACATAAACCACTCCTGCCTTAATCTTTTCTTTTTCATCAGCCTGTTTAACGTGCATTTTACAATCATTATCCAATGATCGTTCTAAATAAGCATCTGTATCTTTGTGCCTGTGCATTACGACAATAACTGATAGTGCAAATTCTGTCGGCAAAGCTTTAAGAATTGGTTGTATAGCCTTTAAACCTCCGGTAGAAGCACCTATAATAATTACCTTATATTTATGGCTCTTTGTCATGTAATCATTATCTGACTTTTGTGTCTTCTCTGTATTATTCATAACCTTACAACCGGGACTACATTTTCTAGTTTTTTAAAGGCACTCCGACTCTTCTGTATATTTTTTCTTTCTCAGCTACATTTTCAAAATTATCCGAGTATGAGGAAAATCTTATGGTTTCTTTAGAGCCCAGGCAAAGGAATCCACCGGGGCGAAGGCTATCCATGAAAAGCCTGAATACACGATCTTGTAACTCTCTGCTAAAATAGATTAGTACGTTTCTACACATTATCATATCCATTTCTCCGAAAACGCCATCTGTTACCAGATTGTGATTGGAAAAGACAATATTTTTTTTTAAGGAGTTGTCCATGATTGCACTATCATATCTGGCAGTATAATAATCAGCAAAAGATGCAAGGCCGCCTGCCTTTCTGTAATTGGCAGTAAAATCTTTCATCTTTTCAATTGGAAAGATCCCTGATTTGGCTTTATCGAGAACAACCTCATTGGTATCTGTAGCATAAATCAGGGACGATTCGTACATTCCATTCTCCTTCAGTAGAATTGCCGTGGAGTAAATTTCCTCACCACTGGAACAACCGGCATGCCACACCTTGATGAAAGGCTGTTTGTTGAGTTCAGGTATTACGATCTCCCTGAGTGTCTTGAAAAAAGATGGATCCCGGAACATCTCAGTAACGTTAATAGTAAGGTCTAAGAGCAATGAATCAAAAAATTCCTTATCGTAAAGTAGTTTGTGCTGCATTTCAGATATTGTTTTGAGTTTTGACTGGGTAAGTCGATAGCGTAAACGGCGTCTAATAGATGCCTTTGCATAATCCCTGAAATCATAACCGTACTTCTCGTAGATTGCCTGCAAGATCAGGTCAAATTCAATTTTTTCGTTTTCGTTTGTTTTGTCCATAACAATTTGAAGACGGGAAAGTCGTTTTGCGCGAATTCACATAAACGTCCTAGGATTATACACTTGACGATAATCATGTCAACAAAATGTCTTTAAACCTTTATCACTTACCTGCTTCACAGCTCACCACCTGCCAGTAATCCTTACAAAGCATTACCATGCTAGTTTCTGGCTCTTTAATGTCGCTCGGTTATTGAAATTATTAGATTCTGAAATAAATCCAGAATGACAGGTTATGTATTTTCGGTCTTTATTCTTTGTGTCTTCGTGTGATTACCTTTTTTCAGAACCAATTTTAAAAAAACTCAAGGAATATATTTTTATTGACAACCTAATGTCACCGTATAAAATTATTAGTGAAAAATACAAGACAAAAGTAGCAATATACTAAGTGGCCTGGAGCAGCCACGCAGAGATATTTCCGTAAACACTCCGATTGACAAGGTCGGACATGAAAGGTACGTATGAAAGAGACAAAACACTCAGATTTTGGAAATACACTCAAGCTTAGAGAAGAACCTGAACTGTGGAGGATTATAGGTAGCAGCAATGAGATTAAGGATGTTCTCTCAAAGATACAAACTGTTCTTGACAGTGATGTGCCAGTGGTTATTCAGGGGGAAACAGGTACAGGAAAAGAGCTTGTTACAAAAGCTATCCACTATAGAGGGCCAAGAAGCAAAGAACCCTTATTCACTATAAACTGCGCGGCAATTCCTGAAAATTTGCTGGAAAGTGAATTAATGGGACACGAAAAAGGTTCTTTTACCGGAGCAATCCAGCAACAAATCGGTAAGCTTGAACGCGCAAACAATGGCACACTATTTCTGGATGAAATAACGGAAATGCCTCTTGCCATGCAGGCGAAAATCCTACGTGTGATTGAAGAACAGGTATTCGAGAGAGTGGGTGGACAGAAATCCATCAAAACAAACGTGCGTATTATTTCTGCAAGCAATAAAGACTTATTAGACGAAGTTAATTCTAAAAACTTCAGAGAAGATCTGTATTATCGTCTTAACGTTTTTCGAATACACATCCCTCCGTTGCGTGACAGAAAGGACGATATTCCTGAACTGGTTAATGTCTTTGTTAATAGATTTGGCGCGCTATCAGGCAAAAAAATTAATAAATTAGACTCCTCTACTATGGACAAGCTGATAAATTACCGTTGGCCGGGCAATATCAGGCAACTTCAGAATAGCATCAGAAGAGCGATCCTGATAACAACCAATGATACACTTCTCCCGGAACATTTTGATTTCCCGGATCTGGATGCAAATGGTTTGAGAATGATTGAATCCCTTGAAGATGGGCTTTCTAAATTGGAAGCTGCACTGCGAAGAGGAGATGTGCTGCCCTTAAGTGAAGTTGAAGAGATCTTTATCAGAAGAGCACTGAACGCAACAAATGGTAATATATCTGCAGCATCTGAAAAATTAGATATCGGCAGATCCACTGTCTATAGAAAAATGCAGGAGTACGGAATAGAAATAGAAGGCTATCAAGCAATGTAAAAGCTTAAATTTTTATTGATTTGGTGATCAGCGTCTCTTTCTTTAGCGCAATCCACGGGAGCATAACATTAAGCACTCAACCAACCAAAACTATTACGGCCTTTTCTGGGGGCTGACAATTGCAGCAATCATATCCCTACTATATTTCACAGGAATTTTCAACCGTCTCGAAAAACTTTTATACGACTGGCGCATCACACACAATACTCACAAAAGCGCTCCTGATATTCCAAAAATCGCCATAATAGGCATATCTGACAAAGACATGGAGCGTCTTGGCAGGTGGCCCTGGCCCAGGAGCCATTATGCTGAATTACTTCACTACTTAAAAGAAGGTGGTGCCAGTACTATTGCTTTTGATCTGTTCTTCGACCTGCCGGATGTAGAGCATATCAAAAATGATGTAGCATTATCAGAAGCGGCCAGTGATGCCGGCAATATTATTTTTCCTGTCTGGAGCCCTACCACCAATCTCTTGAGATCAAGACCAATAGACGGAATCTATAAAGGTAGATTAAGTAAAAACATTGACATAATCTCCGATTCTGCAAAAGGGATAGGCCATCTAAACGTTTTCTATGACAGTGACGGTGTCGCGAGGAGTACACCCATTCAGATAGCTGGTACTGATAGCAAGGAAAGGTTTGTACCTCTTTCTCTTGCTGTTTTCCTGGAGCAGATGGGTATTGATCAGAAAATGGAATTAAATCCTGGAAAATCATTTAAAGTTGGAAACTTGCATATACCCCTTAACTCAAGGAGTTGTATACCCATCAATTATATTGATTTAGAAAAACAGGTAAACATCTATCAAGGAACAAATATAAAGTGGATAGAAAAGCTTGGCCAGGAAAAGCCCATAACCTTATACTCTTTTTATGACATATCTCCACAGAATAAAAACAGGGTACCTGCAGACCAATTTAAAGACAAAATTGTTTTTATAGGAGTGGCAACTCCGGGATCAGAGAAGGATATCCATGTTACGCCATTCGGCCGTAAATTCGGTATATTCATTCAGGCAAATCTTCTTTACAATTTCCTGACAAACAAACTTATCTCTATTCCCGGACCACTCTACACAATCTCAATAGTAACAGCACTGTCAATAATCTTTAGTATATTAATCTTCAGAATACATGTCAGGGGCAGTACGTACCTGTTGCTTGCCAGTGGTTTTCTGGTTTTATTCGTAATTTCGGCAATTATCGCATTTACAGGACTTATACTACTCCAGAAATTAAATATAATGATAGACATGATTCCCTTCACTGCCATGTTTCTGATACTTATTGGGGCCTGTCTGGCCGTAAATCTAAGTTCAGCCAGTGGAGAATCTGCCATGAAAGATATGCAATTAAATTTGCTTCTGGAAGTAGGTGAGATTACAACCGCGAAGGATGAAACAGATAAATATCCTATAAAATCATTTAAGAAAGACGTTGAAATAACATCTGCGCTCGCAGTCCCTTTAAAACCACCGATAGAATTATTAGAACCTATAAAGAAAATAACTCACTGCGAAGCAACCTCCCTGTATATCCTGGATGACGATACTGGGGATTTCACATATTCTGATTTTTCGGGCCGCAATGAAATAAAGGAAGATTCACTGAAGATTTCAGGGATAGTAAATAAATGGATTCAGTCTGACACAAAACCTTTCTGGATTGACAATGTCTCAAAACACCCTGATTTGTCACTCGCAGACAATAACAACTTACACTGCTTCCTGGCTATTCCTCTCATTGTAAAGAAACAAACAATAGGTATATTTTATCTTTATAATAAACTTGCATCAAAGATTTCACCCTCTGCAGAGTTTGCGTCCGATGAACTGAGACTGATCTCATCATTTACCCATCAAATAGCGGTTGCAATTGAAAACCATAGACTGCATGCTAACATTCACGACATCTTGCTTGATTACATCAAATCGATTGCATCCGCACTTGATGCAAGAGATACGTATACACACGGACACTCCCAGCGAGTAGCAGAGCTCAGCGTTCAAATAGGCAAGGAATTAGGACTATCAGGGGGTGAATTAGAATTCCTGGAACTATCTGCCATCATTCATGATATTGGAAAGATTGGAATAGGTGAAAGTGTATTAAATAAACCGGGCCAATTAACTGATGAAGAGTTTTTAATCATTAAATCTCACCCTATCAAAGGCATCAAAATCCTTGAGCCCATGTCCCGGTTACATGCCTTGATGCCGGGTGTGCGTAATCATCATGAGCGTTATGACGGTAAAGGATATCCGGATGGTTTAAAAGGTGAGGAGGCTCATCTTGTTGCCAGGATAATATCAATTGCTGATGCGTACGATGCAATGACATCCAACGGGGTTTATAAAAATAGTTTGTCACAGGAAATAGCTTTTAAGGAGATTGAAAAAGGAGCGGGAACACAGTTCGACCCAAATCTCGCAATATTATTTGTTGACTTTATGAAAAAAAATAAAAAACTGATAGACACCCAAACTGAGGCTAAATCGTTGTAGGGGCATATTGCAATATGCCCCTACAACGATTTAGCCTCTTCAATTATGTTTCATAATGAAACACTATATTAATATTGCCAAATTCTGGTACAATAACGGTTTGAAAGAAATATACATAAATTTTACCATTGCTCCGGATAACAGAATGACAAGCTGATTTCACGCAACCGGTTACCTTTCAAAGCCGCCAACACAGATACACAGAGAAAGTTACATCCTAAGCAAACGGTATATGTTTTGCTTGAATATATATGTTTCTTTAAAATTTAACCGTGTTAATTGAACATGCGGGAGATTACGAAAAACAACCCGCAAAACTCAACAAGAAAGTCATGGAAAAGTGGAGGATCTATCATGTGGAAACTGAATTACAAAGATAGAAACAGAGGATTCACACTTATAGAATTACTGGTAACGATTGGAATAATCAGCGTATTAGCAGGCATCGGGGTTGTAACCATTGGCAAGGTAAAAGGGGCAAGTAGCCAGACAACGTGTATAAGTAACCTAAGGGCGCTATCTCAGGGATTACAAATATATTATAACGATTACATGACATTCCCCGAGGATGGTTATCCTGACGATGGTGATGATATGTACCCTCTTTCTACCGAGCTTGCAAACTATATAAATGACAAATCAACATTTATCTGCCCTGAAGACAGCAATACCACTAGTACAGGCAACTTCGCAAGTTATGACCCATACTATGTGGCACGAAATGGCTCTTATGATAATAACGAACTTGCCCTCGGCTGCCCTCGCCACAGAGGAGCAAGAAACTCAACAAGCGCTTTTTCCACAGGCTCTACAGAAATTACGAGTATTGGTGCTGTAACGGTTAGCGGGCAGGAGATACCACCGGATGGGACCACTGCAGAGAGAACAATCAGCAGCGTAAATGAGAAGATGGAGTTTGATGACTTGAGTACTGTTACCGTAACAAATGCTTCCGGAGGCAGCTATGGCTGCTTTCTGGTACAATCTGTCCGGCTGGCTGATGGCACCCTGTATAGCATTGTAAGGGTACAGGATAATGGGACTATAAGTGTTGTAGTTACGCCTGGCTCTAAATTTGAGGTTGTTACGCCGAGTGCGATCGTAGGGGTAAGGGGTACAGATTTTACAGTGACGACCAGCAGCAACGGTTCTGAGGTCGGCTACCAGACAGTTGTTACGCAAACTGAAGGGATTGTAGTGGTAACAGACCGTGAAACTGGTAATGTATCTACATTACAAACCGGTGGTACAACATCCACAACTACGGGAAATGTACCTCTGCATTCACACTATCATACTCATGTGGATGGAGAGAGGCACATGCATGATCATCCATCCCAAAACCAGGCTCACCATGGCAAACCTTTAGCTGGAAGTGATGACTATGGTAGTATTGCTGATCCTGATGACATGACCATCTGCCACAAACCAGGTACAAATGGAGAAAAAACTATGGTAATAAATCCTTCCGCCTGGCCAGGACACGAGGGACATGGCGATTCTGAAGGTGCTTGTGGCGGTGGTGCCGATGATAGCAGTGATTGATAAAGATGAGAATTAAGCTATTTTACTTGAATAATTCATTTTCTTGAGATAGATTAAACCTAGGGGTGTTTGTAGATTTCAGACAAGAAGTAAACATTATATAATGTTAATCATGGCAAGGAGACATAAATGAAATTTGGTGA
>CAXMPV010000096.1:0-7105 GCA_964195175.1 uncultured Thermodesulfobacteriota bacterium
ATGAAGATGAAGATGAAGATGAAGATGCAGATGCAGATGAAGATGAAGATGTATTGGAGGCTATTTCTGCATCTTCTATGATCCCTGCCAAAATAGCGGGAGGGCATGGTATGGGATACGAAAAAGATACGTTATGTGGAAATATAGCAAATTGCAAACGTTCATTAAAAAATGCCAGGAAGTGTGTCTATTTGCTGGAAATAGTAAGGGCAAAATCAACAGGTTCTGACAGAGGCATCAACAAACTGATAAGCGAAGCAATAAATGTTGAACGTGAAGTACTCAAACGGATCGAATATTTGCGTTCAAGAATATGGTGGCGTTAAAACGTAAGCTCGATTTCATCTATTTGATATACAGCCGGTATATTTTCTTATAATCCTTAAACGCATTTTCAGCGAATCCATGTTTTCCCTTCTTGACAACTTTCGTTATAGATGATTTAATTACTCTGTTTCAAATACACTAAAAGAAAATAAAACAGTAAGTGCCCTTATGCTATTGGGAAGTGTTACGATAAATAAGAAGGATGTCGCATGGCTCTCGTACACTTGCACGGTATAAAAGGTACATATTTTACGTAAAAACTAAAAAAAGGTCAAAGGTGTGAACTATGAAAAGGATTTCTTGTTTTTTGTTGTTTTTTCTCTTGTTGTCTCACGTTGTCGTTGCAGATGATGAAACTAAAGCCGAAAAAATATTAAAGTCATCTGTTGGTGAAGTGTTTACGATAATGCTAGATGAAGAGATGACAATGGACCAGAAGAAAAGTAAGGTAATTAAGATTACCAATAAAGTTTTTGGTTTTTCATTAATGGCTAAATTGTCTATAGGTAAGGCACATTGGTCTGAATTCGATGCTAAGCAGAAGGTTGAGTTTATTAGCCTCTTTACTGAGCTGTTTCAGGATTTTTATGTTGACAAATTAGACCTTTTCAGCAATGAGGAAGTTATTTTCAAGCCTGCTACTGTAGTGAAAAAAAGGAAAGTTCAGATACCAACAATTTTGCTGTCAAAGGGTAAGGAATATTCATTATTATACAAAATGTCTAATACTAAGGATGGGTGGAAGATTTACGATATTACCATTGAAGGTGTCAGTCTGATTCATACATACCGGTCACAGTACAATCATATCCTCAAAAGTGGCAAGGTTGAAGATTTATTGACAAAGATGAAAGATAAAAAAAAAGTAAATAAAGAATTGTAACAGCAGTCTTCGTTTATAGTCACTCGCCAACTTTTATATACTTATTCTTATGCAATCATCTCTGCTGAACTTCTACACAAGGTATATTTTAAACAAGCCAATTATTGTCATTATTGTGCTGCTGGGAGTGTTTTCTTACCTTGGGTATAACGCTAAGAATTTCAGGATAGATGCCTCAGCGGACTCTTTGATACTGGAGAATGACAAAGATTTTAAATATTACCGTAAAATAAGTAAAACATATGGCTCGCACAGTTATATGTTTGTGACATATAAGCCCAGTGGGGATCTTCTTTCCCCTGAGACACTTAGCAAAATAGGTTTGTTGCGGGATGAATTAAGGGAGATAGAGCGTGTTTCTTCTGTGCTTACCATCCTCGATGTTCCACTTCTCAGAAATCCGCCTGTTCCCATCAAGGAGTTGATATCAAACATTAAGACCCTGGAGGATCCGAAAGTTGATTTTCAACTTGCGCGGATCGAGATAGCTGGCAGCCCGATTTATCAGGAACTTCTGGTTAGTACTGACATGAAGATGACTGCGCTCATGGTTAATTTTGCGGAAGATGCGGAGTATGACAGGGTCGTCTCCAGGAGAGGAGACCTTAGGCAGAAACTGGCTGACAATACAATCTCTCCGGCAGAGCGTTCCGAACTTGCACAGCTTAAGCGTGACTATAGAGAATGCAAGATTCGTATGGATAAAGAGAGGCACAGTGATATAGCAGCTGTTCGTGGGATAATGGATGGTTACAGGCAGGACGCAGAGTTGTTTCTCGGCGGAATATCAATGATTACGGATGATTTAATAACATTCGTTAAAAAGGATCTTAAAGTATTCGGGATTGGTATTGTTATCTTTCTGATTGTAGCGCTCGGTGTTATTTTCAGAAAAATATGCTGGGTAGTTTTGCCAATACTCTGCTGTACACTCTCCGTACTTTCAATGATAGGGATTCTCGGTATATTTGGATGGGAGGTAACCGTAATATCATCAAACTTTATCTCCCTACAACTTATTATTACCATGGCATTAACTATTCACTTGATTGTCCGGTATAGAGAGTTGCAGGTAGACAATCCTGAATGGTCTCAAATGGAACTGGTTAAGGAGACAGTTTTTTCAAAATTTATACCATGTCTCTATACTACCCTGACAACAGTTGCCGGCTTTGGTTCTTTGCTGATATGTGACATTTTACCTGTTACAACCTTTGGTTTGATGATGAGTGTCGGACTAGTGGTGTCTCTAGTCGTTACCTTTTTTCTCTTTCCTGCTATTTTGTGCCTGATACCAAAAGGTAAATCAGGAGAGGATCGGCAGTTTTGTAGAGGATTTACCCACTTTCTGGCGAATGTGACCCAGAATTATGCAAAAACGGTATTTATTGTAACCGGTCTGCTGATAGCTATGATAGCTGTTGGTGTTTCAAGGCTGACTGTAGAAAATAGTTTTATCGATTATTTCAGGGAGTCAACCGAGATTTATCAGGGCTTGAAGGTTATTGATGAGAACCTTGGGGGAACAACACCTCTGGATATTATTGTGAGTTTTGAAGAGATAGATCAGGAGACAAACGATCATTCTATCACAAATGATGACACCGGTACTGAATCCAGTGAAGAGCTTGGAGGAGATGACGAGTTTGATGAATTTGATGAATTTGATGAGGTGGATAATTCTGACAAATATTGGTTTACTGCTGACAAAATGGCCAAAATCATGAAGGTCCATGACTATCTTGATGGTTTACCTGAAATTGGTAAGGTTTTATCTCTAGGGACGATGTTGAAGATCGCTGAGGAATTTACTGATGGAGTACCCCTTGATGATTTCCAGCTTGCACTTCTTTACACTCAATTGCCAGATAATTTTAGAAATATGGCCCTCACTCCTTATGTATCAATTCCGGATAATCAGGCCCGTGTGACTGTGCGGATAAAAGACTCTTTGAAGGGATTAAAAAGGGACAACCTGCTCAAACAGATTACGTTCGATCTGGAAAATAAACTTGGCCTGCAAGAGCATCAATACCATCTGGCCGGTATGATGGTCCTTTATAACAATATGCTTCAAAGCCTTTTCAGTTCTCAAATATTAACCATAGGGTTTGTTGTGCTTGCGTTAATGGTAATGTTTACCGTGTTATTTCGTTCAATAAAGATAGCCCTGATTGCAATTATACCTAATGTGATTTCTGCTGTTGCAGTGCTTGGTGTGATGGGGCTGGCAGGCATGCCGCTGGATTTCATAACGATCACTATAGCGGCAATAAGTATTGGTATTGCAGTTGATGATACCATTCATTATATACACAGATTCAAGGAAGAGTATGAAGTTGATCGGAATTATATTAATTCAATGCATCGCTGTCATGGAAGTATAGGAAATGCGATGTACTATACTTCTCTCACAATTATTGCAGGGTTTTCTATCCTGGTTTTATCATATTTTATCCCCACTATTCTTTTCGGCCTTCTGACCGGCCTTGCGATGTTTATTGCACTGATCACGGCGTTAACTTTGTTACCGCGACTGATAATCGTGTTTAAACCTTTCGGGAAATAGTTTGATGCTATTACAAAAGGCCTGGATAATCTGCCTGGGTGCGTGCGCATATATTTCGCTACGGTTGATTGGTATTGATGCGGCTTCGCAATAATTACGTTTTTTCTTATAGTCAAGCACTCTGATTTATTTGTTGCATTCTGTTGATTTGTATGATAAGGTCTTGCCGTATAATAGCTTAAGTGCTCGGAAATTTTTTTTTTGCGAAAATGAAATATTGGTATTATTATTGCTAAATTGGTAGGATACTTTTAGTAAACATGGTAAAAATAATCGTAGCCAATCTAAAAATATTTTGATAGAATTCGCGCGAGTTGGTGATGAGTAAGTAAGCAAGAAGGAAGTGTTGCAAAGTTATAAGAAATAAGAAATAAGAAAAATTATTTTAAATATTAGCTATAAATACAGGAGTTAACTGATGAGGAAACTAGTTTTATTGATGTGTTTTTTTGTTTTGACAATGTACACGTTTAATATCTCCTTATTTGCAGAAGATACTACTGCATCAAGGGAGCAACCTGTTGTTAGCGAACAACCTGTTATTAGCGAACAACCGGTTGTAAGCGAGAGCGGTGACGAGAATCCTGTTGTAACTAGTGATACCGATGAGTTTGATGATGACTATGAGGATATAGATTATGGAGACGTTTCAATGGATGCAACGTTCGTTAAAGACTCCTTACCGTCTTATAATAGAGCAGTGTTTACCTTTAACGATAAATTATACTATTACTTTTTCAGACCTTTATCAAAAGGTTACAAGACTGTTGTGCCTGAGGTGGCACGATTAGGTGTCAGGAATTTCTTTACAAATGTAAGGATGCCAGGTCGTTTTTTCAACTGCATCTTTCAAGGTAAATTTAAGGGTGCCGGTACGGAATTAACGCGCCTTATTATTAATTCCACCATAGGAGGAGCTGGATTTACAGATCCTGCAAAAAAATACTTTCATCTGGATATACAAGATGAAGACTTTGGACAGACCCTTGGGCATTATGATGTGGGAGCAGGATCATTTCTTGAATTACCTTTCATGGGCCCATCTAATGTCCGCGATGCATTTGGACTTATAATAGATACGGCACTTGATCCGGTAACGCTTCTGATGTTTATCAGCCCATATGCAGCTCCAGCGGCTAGGGCTTATATTGCTATCAATGATATTTCCATTGACAAAGGTGATACTTATGAGGGTTTGGTGGAACAGGCTATAGATCCTTACATAGCGATTCAGGATGCATATACACAGAATCGAGCAAAGAAGATAAAAGATTAATCAGGTGTTAGTTTCTTCTAAAGATTCTGCAACCGTAACTATTTTCTTCCTTCTGTTTACTAAGTAAATGAACAGGAAGGTTATACATGCTATTAGGGATCCAAGTATTGTCACTCTCTTTTCTACCGTATTAACAGCGGCGAAAGCCTCTTCTTCGTCAATCTCAACTAGCAGTGCCCAATTGACAAATTTAAGATCTAACGGTGTATACGCGCTTAATACCGGGACTCTGCGATAATCTTTTATTATTTTCTGACCTGCTATGCCGTCTAATGCCTCTCTTGTTGCAATTGTGTCTACTTCTTTTTGAAGTATGGTAGGTTCTTCAGCAAATCTGGAATTTGATCTCATATAGCTATCGTCACCGACAAGGTACATTTCTCCCGTCTCTCCCAAGCCTTCCCTTTTGGTCATTATAGCATCCAAATGAGAGAATGGGATCTCGATTACCAATACACCCAGCAACATTTGCCCGTCGTATACAGGCGCTGAAAAGTAAGAAGTAAACTCAGCCAGCTCTTCTTGCCAGGTATAGTCCTCAAACGCTATTCCATCTAAGCCGTTTGCGTAGACCTGACCGATACTGAATTGTTTATATGTGCCGGTAAGTAGATTCGTTCCAGTAAACTCTTCTCTAATCGCGGAATACATTACATCTCCATCACTATCGATAAAATACAAGTTTACGTAACCATAGTCAGTTAAATAATATTCCATCAAAGGTTGATAAAGCTCAGATATTTTAATATATTGATCACCGTCCAGTCCTGAAGAGTGAAACGCTTTTGAAAGCCTGGAAAATGCCTGTCCGATTACAGGATTCCTGGAGAGGACATTTATGTCTCCAAATCTCTCCTGGAAATAATTCTCTATCTGATGTTTTAACAACCCCCTGACCGTGACTAAGTGATTAAAAGCGGCAGACTTTACTGCAGTCTTAAGGAACTTGTAACTTACTAGTGGGAGGGTAATTAGGAATATAGAAAATGCAATTGCAATTGTAAGTAAAATCTTTTTAGTACTCATTAAATATCATTCAGATCGTAAAAATAGTAAGATTGGTTTTGTGCCATAGCACAAATAAAACTCCAACAAATATAGCATTGACAATGGAATTTCTCCAACAAAAAATTTAAATTGGATTACTTGTAACCTTTAACAGTCTTCTCTGGAAAAATGTGTATTATGGAGTGAAATAGTATAAACTGATAGAATTATTACTGATATTTAATACTTTTAACAATTTGCTTGCTCAAATTATTTAACATTAATAGAATGGTCGATATGTAAGCTTCCCTGAATGATCAGAAGATAATCTGATTACAAATATGAAATATCTTAATTGAGGTATAAGATAAATTTTACAACCTGCCCTGACGGGCCATTAGGAGCTAATTTACGATGAAGGTTTTGGTGATTGGAAGTGGCGGACGGGAGCATAGCCTTGTCTGGAAGATAGCACAGTCTCCGCTGGTTAGTAAAATATTTTGTGCACCCGGGAATCCGGGTATTTCAGAACTTGCCGAATGTATTAATATAACTGCAGACCAAACAGACCAGCTTTGTAAATTTGCTGTTAAAGAGAATATAGACCTTACAGTTGTGGGGCCTGAAGCACCTTTGGTAGATGGGATTGTAGATATTTTCAATAAACATGAATTGAAGGTTTTTGGGCCTGATAAGAAAGCGGCAATTTTAGAAGATAGTAAGGTTTTTTCCAAAGGCCTTTTGAAAAAACATGGTATACCAACTGCGGAATTTAAGTGTTTCGATGATCGCCAACAGGCCAGGCGTTATGTTCTATCTAAAGAGGCCCCAATAGTAGTAAAGGCAGATGGGCTGAGTAAGGGCAAAGGAGTGTTTGTATGTAACACTAATGATGAAGCGCTGCAGGCAATAGACTCTATCATGAAGTATAAGGTGTTTGGTAATGCAGGGAATCAGGTAGTGATAGAAGAGTGTCTGGTAGGCGAAGAGATCTCTCTGCTGGCATTTACTGACGGGAGAAATATTGTTGCCATGGAGTGCTCCCAGGATCATAAAACTGTTT
>CAXMPV010000097.1:0-6972 GCA_964195175.1 uncultured Thermodesulfobacteriota bacterium
CAACTGGCTCCTTTTTCGTCAATGCATTTTCAGCCAACTTCACCAGTTCATTATCAAGTGAGGCAGATAATTCATGATCCTGTTTCTTGGTACAGTGTAAAACTGCTTTCCCATCAGGATCAGGGTTTGTTAAAAGTGCACTGAAATCAAGCTTATCAGCCTTCCAATGGTTAATTGCCTTTCTAACTTCAAGTCTGTCAACACGGCCAACCATCTCATCGACTGTCTTAAAACCAAGTTCAGCCATGTATTCACGCATCTCCTGAGCAAGAAATCTGAAGAAGTTTTCTACAAATTCAGCTTGCCCGTTAAAATTAGCACGTAACTCAGGATTCTGAGTTGCCACACCAACCGGGCAAGTATTCAGATGGCACTTTCTCATCAGAACACACCCCAGCGTAACCAGTACAGAAGTACCAAAACAGTACTCTTCTGCGCCAAGCAGTGCTGCAATAACAATATCTCTTCCTGTTTTCAATTGTCCATCTGTCTGTACAACTATTCTATCGCGGAGTTGGTTGGCTACCAGGGTTTGCTGTGTATCAGCCAGTCCAAGCTCCCATGGTAAACCTGCATGCATAATGCTTGACCATGGAGCGGCACCTGTGCCTCCATCATATCCACTGATCAGCACTTGATCTGCTTTGGCCTTGGAAACTCCTGCTGCAACGGTGCCGACGCCAGTAGCTGCGACCAATTTAATGCATACCTTTGCTTTAGAGTTAGCACAATGCAGATCGTATATTATCTGCTTTAAGTCTTCTATGGAGTATATATCATGATGAGGTGGTGGAGAGATCAATGAAACTCCCGGTGTTGTATGCCTCACCTTCGCAATTTCCGGACTTACTTTATGTCCGGGTAATTGACCACCTTCGCCGGGCTTAGCACCCTGCGCCATCTTGACTTGAATCTCTTCCGCATTCACCAGGTACTCGCTGGTTACTCCAAAACGGCCGGACGCAACTTGTTTTATTTTGGAAATCTTCCAATCGCCATTTGGAAGCTTCTTGAATCGATCGGGATCTTCTCCTCCTTCTCCAGAGTTGCTTCTGCCTCCAATTCGATTCATTGCAATAGCAATAGATTCATGTGCCTCTCTGCTGATTGAACCAAATGACATTGCGGCTGTCATGAATCGTTTCATGATATTCTCGGCAGGTTCAACTTCATCTATTGAAATTTTATCACACTCTTTAAATTCAAAGAGACCTCTTAACGTTGCAAGCTCCTTTGTCTGGTTATCAACAAGCGTTGTGAACTCTTTGAATATTTTATAGTCGTTATTCCGTGTTGACTGTTGTAATTTATATACTGTCTCTGGATTCCAGAGATGTTTCTCTCCGCCATGTCGAACCGAGAAATAACCTCCAACATCCAGGAACTCCTCATGTTTGCCATCTGATGGGAATGCGTTACGGTGTCTGGCATAGACTTCCTGAGCTATTTCATCCAGGCCAATACCTCCAATACGGGAGGCCGTGTCGCAAAAGTATTCGTTAATAACTGATTTATCTATTCCGATAGCTTCGAAAATCTGTGATCCAAAGAAACTTCTAATTGTTGAAATACCCATTCTGCTGAACGACTTTAAGAGACCTTTCTTAACCGCTGAAATATAAGCATCCATTGCATCTTCCGGATCCTTCTTCTTAACAAGGTACTCTTGTTCCGCCATCTCTCTTACGGTGCTGAAAGCGACGTAAGGGCAGATTGCGGTAATACCAAACGCAACCAGAAGAGAGAAGTGCATCACTTCTCTTGCCTCACCGGTTTCAAGAATCAGTCCGCATGCGCTGCGCAGTCCCTTTCTGATCAGATGATGGTGCAGGCCTGATACGGCTAAAAGGGAGGGGATTGCACAACGATCCTTACTGATGTGCCTGTCCGTCAAGACCAGTATATTAGCACCATCGGAAATATGTCTCTCCGCTTTCTCAAAAAGTGAATCCATCGCTGATCTTAAAGCGTCACCTCCACCTTGAGATGGGAAAAGAATGTCGATTTTCCTAACCATCAAATCCGGGTGATTGGCATTTCGAATTCGCCACATATCAGTTGGTGTCAGGATAGGGTGAGATAATTTGATCTGTCTGCAGTGTTCCGGTGTCTCTTCAAGGAACCCTCCTTTTTTCCCGATATAGTTCATCAGGGACATCACCAGCTCCTCACGTAACGGGTCAATAGGGGGGTTGGTAACCTGTGCAAACAGTTGTTTAAAATAGTGAAATAGCAGTTGCGGCTTATTGGACAGTACCGCCAGTGCATTGTCATTACCCATTGCACCGATTGGTTCCTGTCCCCGGCTTGCCATATGTGAGATGGTAACATTAATGTCCTCATCGGTATATCCGAATGCGTGCTGTTGCCTTCTCAGTACCTCTAAATCGATATCAGGAACTCTAGAAGGGTTAAACAGTCCACGAAGTTCAATCAGGTTCTCTTTCAGGTAACGGCGATAGGGCGCTTGTCTTGATATTTTTGCCTTAATCTCATTATCTGGAACAATTCGGTTTTGCTCTAAATCAACAAGAAACATCTTTCCCGGTTGCAGTCTTCCGCGTTGACGTACTTCCTCTCCTGGTATATCCAGTACACCAGTCTCGGAAGCCATAACGATCATGCCATTTTTAGTTACTGTATAACGAGCCGGCCTTAATCCGTTCCTGTCAAGCAATGCTCCGATAAATCGTCCGTCAGTAATAACAATGGCAGCAGGGCCATCCCACGGTTCCATAAAAGATGCATGGTATTCATAAAACGCGCGTTTATCTTCACTCATATAATATTTCTTACCACACGCCTCAGGAACCATCATCATTGCTGAATGTGAAAGTGACCTGCCAGACTTGACAAGCAATTCAAAAACATTGTCAAAGACAGCGGAATCACTTCCATATTCATTTTGAATTACAGGTTTAATTTTTTCTATATCGTCGCCTAAGAGTTCAGATTCCAGGTTCTTCTCGCGGGCCTTCATTTGGTTAATATTTCCCCGAAGAGTATTTATCTCACCATTATGCGCAAGGCAACGGAAAGGTTGAGCAAGGTTCCATGCCGGGAATGTGTTAGTGCTATATCGCTGATGAGTTATCGCAAATGCTGATGTAAAACGTGGGTCCTTAAGATCAGGGAAAAAAACTGGTAGCTGGCTTCCAGTCAACAATCCTTTATAGACAATGGTTTTATGGCTGAAACTACATACGTAAAACTGACTGAAATCTCCATCTGCCCATGATGAAATTTCCTTCTCTACACATCGTCTGACAACGTATAGTTTTCTTTCAAGATCTTCGCCCTCATGATTTTCGCACGTTACAAAAAGTTGATGTATTGTTGGTTGTGTTAAACGACTGAGTTCTCCCAGTGAATCGCCATTGCAGGGAACATTTCGCCATCCCAGAAGTTTACAGTTTTCAACCTCAACGATTTTCTGTACCGCTTGTTTGCACTTTTCAATCTTGGCCTCTTCCTGAGGCATGAAGAACATACCTACCCCGTATTTCCCTGGAGGCGGTAATTCGAGATTTTGTTCAGAACAGACCTGACGAAGAAAGTCAGCCGGGATTTGCAGCAACAGCCCGCCTCCGTCACCAGTAAGTTTGTCACTCCCAATAGCACCACGATGCTCCAAATTAATTGAAACCTGAATTGCATTAGAGACAATTGTATGGGTTGGAGTTCCGTCAATATTTGCTACAAAACCGACGCCACAGGCGCCGTGTTCGTATATCGGATCGTACAATCCAGACCGTTCGGGTTGGCCGGCTAAATTTACATTTTTGAAATTTTTAATTTTCAACATATCTAGTATATTTCCTATTTAAATAAATTATCGCCTACAACTATCCTTCGACTCCGCTCAGAATGACGCCGCCTATGATTTGCCGCACTATACACCGGAACGACGTCACGTTATGCGTCCGGGACGATGTCACACTGAGCGGAGTCGAAGTGTCAATATTGAAACTCTTCACATGTTAATATTAAACTTACCTAAGTAGCAAAAAATCTATCTTCTCACTTTGTACGCGTAAAGATTGACAATCTCAATTTGATAAGTTTTATTAAGGTCCTGACATCCAATCACAGCACGGGTTGGTGAACATTTGATGTATTTTCTATAAATTTCATTCATCTGTCCCCAGTAATCAATATTCTTCATGAAAATCATAGTATTAACAACCCTGTCAAAGTTAGTATCAGCTTTTTTCAGCGCACCCTTAACGTTTTCAAATATTAATTTGAATTGTCCTTCAGGGTCTAATGTTGGAACTTCACCATTTTTGCCAATTGGTATAAACCCTCCACAGCATATTTTTATTGCCTTTATCTTCTGAAGACGTACCACATCCTCTTCAAACCAGTCACACATTAATCCAACCTGCCTTGCAGGCTGTTTGCCCCCAATTTTTCTTCCATCTGCAATAACCAAATCAAGAAGTTTGTCTCTTGCAGCAAACGATAGTTTTTGCACCTGCTCAACAGACATCTCATCAAGGTCCTTTAATGAATAATTCTTCTTCGCTGCTTTTGCCATAGAATGATTCCTTTCTACAAAATTTTATTCGCCATCGAGACAGATGTTAATACGCATTTTACTCTGAACTGATAGCCTGGTTAAAAAATTTCTCTACATGTTTTGTTATCACTGTTTCGTACACAAATCAAGTACAAATAAATACTTTTCTATTGGAAATGCTTTGACGACAGGTATAAAGCAATATTGATGCCTGTTATGAAATATTTACATTCGTCTAATTATAGCCAGTGTGTAAGTCTTAATATAACAGAAAGGTACGCTCATTTTGCATCAGTGTAAAAAATAACAACCGATTGCTATAGCGCAATATATCGCGCAGAAATTTCTATATAACTTTTCGGTTTTTAAATTATTACGAAAAATATGCGTGAATTATTTTAAAAACTGCAAAGCTTTGATAATGGCTGTAAAATCATCATCTTGAAAAAGATTCGCCTTTTTTGCTACTTTCACTGTTTCCGCGAATTCATTTCGGTTTTGCAGATTTCAGGTCTTTTGCGATATATTATTGGTTTTTTATGTCTTGTTTCTATTCCCTTGTAAAACTGGTACTTACATGAAACAGGTTGATCTTTTTAGGCGAAGAGACGGTCTTTTGGTATAGACATTGCGATCTGTATAAAATAGTAAAATTTCAATATAGTCCGGAGGGGCAAATTTTGGCTTTGTTAATTAGAGATATGCGCTCAACATCAAAAAAACAGTTCATACATTTTTAACTTTTATAAAGGAAACTATTATGGAGATTTCCAGAGATTATCAGTTAGGGCCGTTAGAGAGATTCGCCTTAATGTTTGGCGGAGAGGGAGGTAAAGGTGCTGCCTGTTTTGCTTCCGCAGTCACGAATTATAAAAAATATCTTGCAGAATTATTAGGAACATTTGCTTTAGTATTTGTAGGTTCAGGGTGTGTATGTGCAGACTACTACTTAGTCCAAAGCGGTTCGCAGGGCTTTGGTCTATTGGGAATCGCTATTGCGTTTGGTTTTGTTGTTGTGGCCATAGCATATTCGTTAGGCTATATATCAGGCGCGCATATAAATCCTGCAGTTACGATTTCTATGGTTGTTACGAGGAGAATGAAGGCAGGTGTTGGCGTTATGTATATTGTCTCACAAGTTGTAGGGGCAACGCTTGCCGGTTACCTGTTAAAGTCACTGTTTCCGGAAGCCCTTGCCAGTGTGTTTCTGGGTACATGCGTGCTGGGATCAACTGTTAGCGTGTCACAGGCAATCATTATGGAAGCGGTGATAACATTTCTACTGGTATTTGTAGTATTTGCAACTGTTATTGACAAGAGGTCCACACCAGCATTAGCCGGATTAGCGATAGGGTTCGTTGTATTATTTGGCGTAATGGTTGGAGGAGCTATAAGCGGTGGATCAATGAATCCAGCAAGGGTTTTTGGTCCTGCAATGGCTTCAGGTCATTTTGCAAATCATTATGTGTGGTGGATTGGACCCATTGTTGGTGGGGT
Organism: uncultured Thermodesulfobacteriota bacterium; assembly: GCA_964195175.1. Classification (GTDB taxonomy): domain Bacteria; phylum Planctomycetota; class Brocadiia; order Brocadiales; family Scalinduaceae; genus Scalindua. Next base: position 6,020 of record CAXMPV010000097.1, read on the forward strand.
ATTTGCTGGATTCACCTATGACATACTTTTCAGTGAGAAGAAAAAAAGGCTTGCGAACATAAAAGTTATATCGAAGAAAAGATCAATGAATGGAAATGGAGCGAAGAAAACAAATAACGGGAGAATCGGTAGTAGGCGCCCAACTCTGGCTTAATATAAAACTTATCTAATTATTGATGTCTCAATTTTAAAAGAAATAATTAAGAGAATAGTTGCGGCTTTGCCACGCTATGATTATACTTGGAGGATACCAAATAGCAAAATAACCCTTTATATATCCATGTTCATCAATGAGTTTGAAATCAGGTTGTTAACGCCTTACTATCAAATAGACTCTATCTGTTAGAAAAGAGTGGGAATATGGCTGTTGCAAAAACTATTGGTGATTATCTTATTCAAAAACTTCATGCGCATGGTGTCAAGCACCTGTTTGGTGTGCCGGGTGATTATGCTCTGAGTTTTTTTCACGAACTGGAATCAAGCCCTTTACAGGTAATAAACACCTGTGATGAACAGGGAGCCGGTTTTGCAGCGGATGCTTATGCAAGGGTAAAAGGGCTGGGTGTAGTATGTGTTACATACTGTGTTGGTGGTCTGAAGGTAGCAAATACAACCGCACAGGCTTTTGCGGAAAAGTCTCCGGTTGTTATTATAAGTGGTGCACCGGGTACAAACGAAAGAATAAAATCACCGCTTCTTCACCACAAAGTTCGAGAATTCGATACGCAATTGAAGGTCTTTGAACAGATAACGGTAGCCTCTACAGCACTTGATAATCCCCAGACAGCATGTCGAGAAATTGATCGAGTAATTGATGCTGCTTTATTCCACAAGAGACCGGTTTATATTGAGCTGCCACGCAATATGGTTTCTGTAACTGCAATACCATATTATTTGCCTCAGGAGATACCCCTTCCTCGTGATGATAATACCCTTAAAGAGGCACTGCTTGA
>CAXMPV010000098.1:0-6942 GCA_964195175.1 uncultured Thermodesulfobacteriota bacterium
CAACTGGTTTAAATATACTTTAATACAGAAGGAAAAAACGTGAAAGAGAGTATGGAATTTATTATCGCGCAAGTGGTAACTTACATAAAAATATTATATTTTGGAATAAAGAATCATGATATAAAGAATGTATCATTATGGTTAAGTTTATATCCCTTTTATTTAATTTTAATGAGATTGTGTTTACTGTTAGATAATATATTTTTCAGGGATTATAAAAAAGTGGAAGTAAATGAGCCTGTATTTATAATAGGACATTATCGAAGTGGATCCACTTTTTTACAAAGGTTTTTAGAAAATGAAAAAGGCTTGAAGTCCATGACTCTTGGGGATGTATTAATGCCCTCTATCCTGTTTCATTGGTTATTTAAAGGCTTATTAAGTCTTTCCTTAAAGTCTTTGCCTGATAGTATGTTTAATAACGAGGAAGGCATAGGTCATAAAAAGGGGATGGATTTATCTGAAGAGGACCAATCAATTTTCTGGTTTTATCTAACTGGAGAGTCTCCAATGCTAGAAACAACTTATATGGCTGACTCTTATAAATATCATAGTAAATTGTATTATGAATATAATGGTTATTCGAGTTATGGAACAAAGAAGTTAATTCAATATTTGAAAAAATGTTATCAGAGATATTTATATAGAGTGGGTTGTGGGAGGATATTAAGTAAGTCACCCCCTTTTACCTGTTATATGAGGACAATATTGGATATATTTCCTGATGGCAAATTTATCTATTTGGCAAGGACGCCTCACGAAGTTATCCCATCATGGTTATCTCTTTGTAAGGCACAATTCATCGAGACGTTTGGAGAAAGCCACAAAAAAAACAAGATGTATAAGGAGAGGTACAGACAGAGTGTTGAATTATATAAATATTTTGAGAGGGTTAAAAATTTAAACGAATTCAGAGATAGGATATACTATGTAAATTATGACAAATTAATGAATAATTTTGAGGATGTGTATACAGGGATATTAAGGTTTTTACGAATAAATTTAACAGAGGATGCTAAGAAGAGGATTAAGCAACAGGGAGATAGGCAGAGAAAATATAAGAGAAAACATTGTGTATTGAATATAGAAGAGTTTGAATTAAGCAACAACGATATAAAAAGAGATCTGGGGGTTGTATTTGATAAATATGGCTTTGCTATATAGTATCTATGGCTATTAAAAATACAAAAGGGCCTGTTTTGTAGTTAAAAAACGGAAATTATTTGTAACTGATACAAACACCGTATCAACAAGTCAGAGTCTGCCTGAAAATCTTGTTTCAAAGTGAAATAATCAGATCTTAATCTTAAATAACAATTCCATTATGGAATATTATACAATAACTCACAAAACTTCGCACGATGTGGCCACCATCTTGGCAACATCAAAAGGACTTCGTATAAGTCCTGGTATAGCAGGGAGTACTCCTGGCACACGTCTGAAAAGGATACAGGCATCTCCAAATTATCAAAATGGAAAATTTGTCAACTCTATTCCGACGGATTTGATGAAAGAGGGTGCCGTGCGGTATTCATTTAAAACAAAACTCTTCGGGGAACGTACCGGTTATCCCACCTCAGAAATTCCCATAAAACCAGTCCGGCCAGAATCCTTTAAATCACTACCATCGTCAGAACTAAGAACCTATTGGCTCGGACATTCCAGTGTTCTTATAGAAATTGATGGAATTCGATTATTAATCGATCCGGTTTTCTCCAAGGTTATTTCTCCAGTCAGTTTTTTGGGACCTAAACGTTTCCACCCACTTCCGATTGCCCTGACTGATCTTCCCAAAATTGACGCAGTGATGATTTCTCACGACCATCATGACCACCTTGACAAGACGATCACTCAATATTTGGCTGCAAAAGGTACATTTTTTCTGGTACCACTTGGCATAGGAGCTCACCTTAGAAAGTGGAAGGTTCGGGAAAGCCAGTTCATAGAACTTGATTGGTGGGAGTCGTATACGGTAGGGCAAGTAAGGCTCAATTGTACTCCAGCCAGACACTTTTCTGGAAGAAACTATTTTGATTACAACCGGACGCTCTGGTCATCCTGGTCTATTATCGGCACTAAGTATAGGGTTTTCTCCAGTGGGGACACTGGATATTCCGATCATTTCCAGGAAATCGGTCATCGCTTTGGCCCATTCGACTTGACATTGATGAAAGTGGGCGGTTACGATCCTTACTGGCCGGACATTCATTTAAACCCTGAGCAAGCAACCGATGCCCATCTTGATGTTCGTGGGCAGCGCCTGCTTCCAGTACATTGGAGTGCTTACGACTTGAGCCTTCATGACTGGGATGAGCCGATTAAGCGAACTGTTGTAGCAGCAAAGCAAAAGAATGTTGATCTAATCACACCCCATATAGGAGAAATCGTTGATGCTGACCTGCCATTTTCTTCTACTAGTTGGTGGGAAAGGGTCAGGTAGTTCCAACACATTGAATAATTATAAATTGTAAATTACTGTAAATATAACGCCTTGGAGAATCCTTCTCACTATCTGATGGGTATATGAAAATTACATGTCTACTAAACAATCTGAATGCATTGGCATGATTTTAGTCGAGGTAGTGGAAATCATCCGCATCACGAGTAGTATTGTCTAGGTTAACTCAAAAGTAATTAATTCAGGCAAGAAAAAATATCTTTTTAGGACAGAACATTAATGAGCGATAAATCCGTTAAGACATCTCACAAAAAGCCAGAGACAGGTTCAAAATTTACAAGGGTATTAATATTTCTTAGTTATGTCCTTTTTTTATTATTGAATCTAACTTCTTTTCCTGCTGAAAGTTTGCATGCTCAGAGCAAAGAGGCCGGGCTTGATGAAATGTTCGCTATCTTTTCAGAGGAGGAGATAGTTGTCAGTGCCTTAAAAAGGCCTCAAACTGTTTCAAGGTCTCCGGCCATTATGAGTGTGATTACGGCCAGGCAGATAAGACAAATGGGTGCCAGGACAGTGTCTGATGTCCTGGAAATGGTCCCGGGTTTTGATATCACCATGAATACAAACGGTATCAGACAAATTGGTGTCAGAGGCATCCTCGAAGATGGCTCACCAAAAGTGAAGGTAATGATTGATGGACATTCCATTAATGAACCAGGTTCGGGAGGAGCATCGTTTAATTTTGAGGACCTTGTGGTGGAAAATATAAAAAGGATAGAGATTATCAGAGGTCCTGGTTCAGCCCTTTATGGCCAGAACGCATTCCTTGCTGTTATAAATATCATTACAAAGGATACAGAGGATATTGACGGTTTTCAATTGACCACAAGTGGAGGATCCTTTGATACCCAGAATTATAACATGTTATTTGGAAAGGAATACAAAGACCTGAAAATTTCTGGATTCTTTGATTATTTCGATACGGAAGGGTTCAGTAAAAAGATTGAACAGGATATTATTTCCACAGATGCTGCCTCACTGACTCCCGGAAGATCTCAAAACAGTAAGGAGAAGGCAGATCTGAATCTAAAGCTGTCGTATAAGAATCTGACAATCAACTCAAAGTATACGAAGAGGAGGAGAGAAGGTTACATCGGCTTTGATAACGCCCTTAGTGATGAATCGGAGTGGAAAGACACGTATATATTTACTGAATTTCTTTATAGATTACACCTGAGTGAAAAGTTGAATATGACGCCAAAAGTATATTATGATCAATATAGCAGTGATTCCTGGCTTGAATCGCGTCCAGAAGGTTTGTTATCCGGAACCTATCCTGATGGTGTAAAAGCTATTACACGTATTAAGTATAAGACTATCGGCTTTGAAAACCAACTCAATTATAACATATTTAAAGGAAATGAATTGACGTTTGGTCTTCAATATGAGTGGATTCACCAGGGTGACATACATTATGGACTAAATTTTCATCCTTTAACAAATGCCCCCCTTCCCTCATTTGCTGATTTCTCCCATAGCCTCCCTGTTACCAGAAAGGCAACAAGACATATATGGGCATTTTATCTGCAGGATGAGTGGAACATTACAAAGGATATTGATTTAACGGCCGGTGTGAGGCATGACCGGTTTACTCGGTTTGAGGGAACAACCAATCCAAGAGTCGGGTTTATATGGCGGTTTATAGAGGACGCACACTTGAAGCTCCTCTTTGCAACCGCCTTCAGGGCGCCAAATTTTAATGAACTTTTCTTTGTAAATAATCCTGTCACTGTCGGCAACCCAAACCTCGACCCTGAAAAGATTAATACATTTGAGGCTGGCCTGGGATACAATTTTACTGAGCATATAAGGGGTAACGTAAATTATTTCTTCAATAGAATAAGGGATAGGATACAAAAAGACTCACAAACACCGTCACAGGATCAAAACCAGGGAGGTGCAAGAATAAAGGGAGTTGAGGCAGAATTAAAGGCGGATTGGGGAAATGATAATTACACCTATGCCAATTACACCTTTCAGGATGCTGAAGAAACAAGGAATAGAAACCGTCTGGCTTTTGTCCCTGTGCATAAAGCAAATTTTGGCATTAATCTAGGATTCTGTAAATATGCTAATGCCAATATGAATACCTTTGTCAGCGGACCAAGGCCGAGGGAAGATGGTGACACAAGGCGGGACCTACCCTCTTATACGCTCTCAAATTTTACGGTTATAGGAAAGAACTTCATAGACAATCTAGAGATAAAGGGATCAATCTACAACCTCTTTAACAAAGGATATGATGACCCATCCCCGATGAATACTGTCCCTACCGATTATCCCCAACAGGAGAGGTCGTTTAGGATTGAATTACAATACAAATATTGAAAAATTACTAATCTAAGAAAGTGTCTTTCTTTATTAAAGAAGTACTATTGGACAAAGAGGTTTTAAGGAAAAGAGAATGCTTAAATTTAACCTTATAACGCTTTCCTTGTTATACCTTTTACTCTCAAATTTAACACATTTATCTGCACAGAATGAAAAAACAGGGCTTGAAGATATGTTTGCAATCTTTACTAAAGAATTTCATAGACAATCTTGAGGTTAGAGGATCAGTGTTTAATCTTTTTGACAAAAGCTATGACGATCCTGCTCCGAAAAACACAGTTCCAACCGATTATCCTCAACAGGGGAGATCGATTATAATTGAGTTACGCTATAAGTTTTGAATAATGATTAATAAAAACCACAAATATACTGTTTTCATTATTATTCTCTGGGCACTCCTTTTCAGCGCCTACTGTGCTCATGCCGAGGAAACAGCGATAGTGATTAAGAGCCAGGATCTTTCTGCATACAACGAAGTTGTAAAGGGATTCCAGGACGAATGTTTAAAAAATAACATTACTATAAAATCAATTTATGATCTGAATGGCAAGATGAAGGTCGGGCAAAAGATAGCACGTAAGGTCAGAAAACAAAAACCGGATATTGTTTTGGCAATAGGAGTATTGGCGGCAACCGTATTAAAGGAACGGGTCGATAATATACCTATAGTGTTCTGCATGGTAATCAATCACGAAAGGTTTCAGCTTACCGATCCCAACATAACCGGCATATCCACTGAAATTGCAATAGAAGAACAATTAAAAGGGTTTCAATCTATATTAGGACCGTTTAAGAAATTGGGTGTAATCTATGACCATTCTAAGACAGGAAACATTATCGAAAGCGCTGAGAAAAAAGTAGAGGATGCCGGTATAAATCTGGTTAAATATGAAATTGATTCATCAAAAGAAGTATCCACGGCTATGAAAAACCTGGTAGGTAAAATTGATGCCATGTGGTTATTACCTGATAGTACGGTAGTAACGAAAAAAACTTTTGGGTTAATCAAAAGCTCAACACTCGAAAACAAGATTCCTTTACTATGTACATCAGATGTTTTTGTTAAGGCAGGCGCCCTGGCATCCGTATCTCCAGACCATAAAGACGTTGGAAAGCAAGCAGCAGGATTAGCCAGAAAGATATTAGAGCTGTCAACGCCAAGATCTCTTGGTATAGGCTATCCAAACCACTTTAAATTAACGGTAAATACCGATACAGCGGAAAAACTTGGACTGGCATTAAATGTAGTTCAAGAAGACCCAAAGATAGTTTTTTATCCATAAATAGTTAAATATAAAAAAACCGAATGATTAAAATTGGAATAAGATTCAAATTCATTTTTTTCACAAGTTTGCTAATTGCAACTATAGGCATAGCCAGCAGCTGGTTTTTTTCCACTCAAACAAGGAATCAACTTGAAGAAGAACTGAAGAAACGTGGTTATTCCTTAATAGCTCAACTTGCACAGGATGGGGAGGTTAAAGACTCCATGAGTGTTGCACAAAAAGCATTTTTTGATGAACCGATCAGAAGGTTACGCAATCTAGACATAGAACAGGAATTGGCATATTGGCGTGTATTGCTTACTCAGGACAATGTTCTGCTTGAAGAAAAAGAAAAATGGATTAAGGCTGAAATTGATAAAATACCTGTACCCAGAAATATTGAGAATATTATAGATCCTGTTTTCAATGTTTACATTGCAGACAATGGTGAACAATTTTATAATTTTGTCGTCCCTATTTATGAGAAACGTTCAATTGCTGAGGAAGAATTTGCTGCACAATTTTTTGGTTTAGATGAAGATTATAATCAGAACGAGGAGAAACTCCTGGGGATTATTCAGATCGGTTTAACCCCGGAACGGATTAATAAAAAGATGCAGGCGATCCTGTGGACAAGAAGTATACCATTAGGGTTTATCATTGTATTGGTTGGCATGGGTGTTTCGTATTTCATAGCAAGTGGTGTTGTAAAACCTGTAAGACTCCTTGTAAAAATAACAGATAGGGTCGCATCCGGAGACTTAACGCAGAAAGTTGAAATAAGTTCGAAGGATGAAATAGGGTTACTTGCATCTCAATTTAATCAGATGACAAAAAGCCTAAAACAACTCATTGATGAAAAAGAAGGAGTTATGGATGAGCTTAAAA
>CAXMPV010000099.1:0-6589 GCA_964195175.1 uncultured Thermodesulfobacteriota bacterium
TAAGATTTAGCAGATTAATACTATAAACTATACCTTTGTAACCGTAACTACTTCGTCATTCATTCGCCATTGACCGGCAATGGGGTCAGGTCTGTTGCGAATAAGCCAGTTGGGATTTATTCCATGTTCTGACCACAATTTTAAGTCTAAATTGTTATTATTATAAGTTCCAAAAGGTGATTTCTTTCCGGAAGCAAATCGGCCGTACTGCCAGTGTCCAAGGTGAAAAGAGACAGCGATTAAACCGGGAACAATACCTTCAGATACTCTGGCCTTCATTATGACCTCGCCAACAACTGACTTAATCTTTATCCTGTCGCCATCCTCAATTCCTCTTGTTTCTGCAGTTTTTGGATTGATTAGTGCCGAATTATCATGATAAATTTCAGACAGCCACTTGCAGTTGGCAGTCCGTGAGTGTGTATGAACATTAACCTTAAAAGATGAAAGGACCAATTCGTCGTCTTTTTTGTTCTCAAAGTCAGGTACCGGAAACCAGGTGGGCATTGGATTATGCCCTTTCTTCTTTAGTAATTCTGAATAGATCTCAAATTTGCCTGATTTGTTTACCTTGTCAGGTTTAAATCCAACATAGACCTTATTCCCTACCTTCTGTCCAATATACCCCTTGTATGCGTTCTTTGTTTCTGTGTATCCTTTTGATACTGCTTCATCCATACTCTTTGCCTTTGATTTCCTCCAGTTCCAGTAAACGCTGGTCCTGTTATCAAAGATCACGTCAGCGCCGGAATAATCACCACTTTTTAGCTTTCTGGTATAGGAGAGATAGTGTGGCTTTTCGTCAGGGTTGTGCCAGACACCATGTTTCTTTAAGTATTCATAATCTACATGACTTTTCTCACACGACTTCTGAATGAAATCTTCAGTTGAATTGAACGGAAGTTCAAGTTCCAGCATTCCGGCCAGTTCAATTGCAACATCCTGGAACTGCCGTGCTTCCCCAAGAGGCTTTATTGCGGGCTGACGAAGATAAAATTCCGGGATCATATCGTAGCAGACCATGTCGTCCCATGACCGCCTTTCCAGGTAGGTTACGTCGGGAAGTATCAGGTCTGACAGGGACTCAGTTTCACCATAAAAGGGAGACACGGTGACAAGAAACGGGACCATTGATTCATCCTTTAGTATTTGAATATTCTCTGCACATTCTCCATTGACATAAACAGGCTGATAACAGTAAACCATATAAATATCAGGTCTTCCATAGCGGCCGTCTTTGATCATTTTCAAGACCTGATGGCTTACATGGTGATTGGGGAAGGCAGAATCACCGGGGAAGCCGTCTATTATATTTAATTTCTTTGGTTTCTTATCAGGTTTGACTTTGGGATATTTCCATTTTGCCCCGACACCGTGGCAGGTCCCTCCCTTAACGTCAATATACCCGCATATGGCATCAAGTGTCTTAAATGCCCGCTCTGCTTCCACTCCGTTATAGTGGGCTACCGGTCCTCTGTAGGAAATACACGTACCGGGATTTGCGCTGGCATATTCTATTGCAAGTGACTTAATAGTGGAGGCGGAAACACCACTTAATTGTTCTGCCCATTCAGGCGTATACTGACTAAGATGGCCTTTGAGCTCTTCTACAGTGACAGTGGTCCAGGTTTCAATGAAATCACGGTCATATAGTTCGTTGCTCATTATTACATTACACATAGCCAGGGCCACAGCTAAATCAGTCCCCGGTTTTATGGGGATCCACTCAGTTGATTTAGCGGCTGTATTGGAGAGTCTTACATCAAAGGTATAGAGTTTAACCCCACGTTTGGTCATTGCATTGATTGCCCTCTGTGCAAGTTGAATATGTGAGGTGTGTGTTTCAAAGAAATTACTACCAAAATTAAGGATCATATTTGTATGTTCCACATCGTTGACATCATAATGCTTACCCCAGATAAGTTCCTGGGCTACCCATTTACCACCTTCGCATATGGTTGTATGATTTCCTATAGTCTTTGTTCCAAATGCAGCCAGAAAATTGTCTTTGATTATCTTGCTGTCAGAGCCCTTCATCCTGCCGTAATGAAACATGAATTTCTCCGGTTGACCTTCGTCCAGCAAGTTCTTAAGCCCTTTAACACTATGTCCGGCGATATCTCCTCCATTAACCAGTAGGCCCAGTGCCTCGTCCCAGGAGATTTTCTTCCACTTACCTTCACCGCGCTTGCCAGCTCTCAACATCGGATAGAGGACTCTATCCGGATCGTAAACTTGGTTAATGCCAGCCTGCCCTTTGGCACATATCTTTCCGCGGTTACGTATTGACTCCGGATTCCCTTCAATCTTTACCAGCCTGCCGTCTTCTACATAGTTGAGGGTCGTGTCCCTTGCCACACACTGCCAGCATGCAGAAGGGACAACCTGACGCTCCTTACCGGTTTCCGGAGAAAAATCTCTGCCTCCTTCTTCCAGCTTTAATGTACCGGTCAATGCGTGAACTTTAGAAAATTCACCCATACCGGCAAGTACTGTCCCGCACGAGGCGGCTAATTTAATAAAATTTCTTTTGGTTATTTTAAACATACTATTCATTGTTCCTTGTTCAGTAGTTGCTCCGCTTCTTATTATTACTCAATCATCAATCTTGAATCCTTTAATTCTCACATCTCTGTATTGTTCATCCGTACAATCTCTCCCCCAATCAGATCTTTATCCGGTTCAATATAAAAGACACTCGGTTCAGTGCCGAATTCCGGTTTTAAAACCTGCACATTACCAGTGGCCACCAGTTTACTTACCTCGCTAGCCGGATCATTAAGGTCACCGAATATTCGAGCATTTGACGGGCATGTGTTTACACATGATGGCACTACTCCTCTCTCAACTCTATGTATGCAGAAATCACATTTGTTTACTATATTCTTTACAGGGTGTGAGAATCTGACACCATAGGGACAGGCTGGAATGCACATATTACAGCCGATGCACAACTCTTCATGGATGTCGACAAGGCCTTTTTCTTCGTCCCTGTGTGAGGCTTTCGGTTTAGTCGGACATATACTGACACAAGATGGATTTGCACAGTGATTACATAAACGAGGGAGGAATGATCTCTTGACGTCTGGATATGCGCCTTTATCTATTGTCTCTACCTGGGACCTCCGTACTCCAAGAGGAACGTTAAACTCTGATTTACAGGCAATTGAGCATGAATGGCAACCGTAGCATTTCCTCAGATCAATTACCATTGCCAGGCGTCTATCTGGAATGGATTCTTTTTTGGAGTAAGGTTTGGGTGTACATGCAGACAGGGAACCGGCAATTACTGTGGCAGAAGCAACAGCTACACCTGCCTTTTTCAGGAAATCTCTCCGTTTCAACTTATTCACTTCCGGAGTAATACAGAACCCATTGCCCTTTTTATTCGGTCTTTTGGTCATCTTGCTATTGTATATGGGCTTTTTAAGTTAAATTATATAAAGATGATTTATTCGCTAACCAAGAAATCAATCACTATAAAAATGAAATCCCTTGTTCACTTTTTAGTAGGTGCAGTTTTACAGCCAACAATCTCAGATACTTCACATCAAGTAAGAGGAGAGGTTGTCACATATTTTTTCTGCATTTTTCAAACTAGTAACAAAATCTTATGTTTACTAAAACCGGTTTGGTTTTTGTCTTTTCCCCGTCCGAATGACCTGATGGCCGGGCGAGAAAAAACCAGGTTTTAGTTGCAGCTATCCTTGGACAAAATATGCCGAGAACCTTCCCCGGACAAAAGGCGTCGAAAACTGTTCTGAGATGGGTTTACAACTGTATAGTCTACTCTTTTGGTGAAGAAATCAATAAAAATACAACTATTAGATCACTATTATTATTGCATTTTTTTTGACAACTCAACACCGACTACTCTCTCCAGTCCTGCGATGTTTGTACCGAAGTCAGCCACTGCTCTATAATATGCGAGATTAAAATCAAGCAGAACTCTCTGACTGTCAATGAGATTCAGAAAGTCGACCTGGCCTGACTGGTAGCCGCTCTCTGCTGCCTTAAGTGATTGTTTTGCCTGCGGTATGATACTGTCCCGGTAGAGTTTTACGAGCCTCTCCGCGGTTTGTACTTTAAAGTGAAAATCCTTCACTTCAAAAAGTGTCAAATTTTCCCTGCTTTTGTATGCCATTTTACTTGATTTCAGTCTGGCATTTGCCTCTCTCACGCCTGCGTCATGTTTTCTTTTCTGGAAGATAGGGACGTTCATGCTCAGAGTGCCCGTATATGAATCCCTGCTCTCTCCAAGCGGTGATGACATTACTGACGTTGGCATATCATTGATAAAGGTATAATTAAGGCCAAAGGTAAAGTCCGGGTAGTACTGTTTTTTTGCGAGTTTATAAGCAGCCTTATCTCTCTCTATTTTGTATTTGAATATGCTTAGATCCGGACTGACCTCTTTTGCTTTTGCGTACAGATCCTTCAGTGAAACAGTGAGCTTCTCAATATCCACCGCCTCAGGAGTGCCGAGTGGTGTGTCAGGGTGGAGATTCAATAGAGTATTTATCCTTGCTATAGCAGTCTCTTTAAGCTGCTCCAGAGTGATCAGTTCATTTGCTATTTTGGAAAGCTCCACCTGTGCCTTCAGGACGTCCTGCTGTGTGGCTTTACCGGTGGCATATTTTACCTCGGCAATCTTAACAAACCTTTTTAGAAGGTTTCTGTTCCCTTCGTTTATGCTTATAGATTGATGTGTCCAGTATAGTTCATAAAATGCCGATTTGGCTTTTGCAACAATCTCTCTTTCAAGCGTCAGATATTTTCCTCCTGACACTTTCGCTTCATTTCTTGCTACCTCTCCCTTTAAGCTGCGCTTTCCGAGGAATGGTATCTTTTGTGATGCCATTACTCCCGCCTGTTTTTCACCTACACGGGTCTGAACCTGCTCTCCAAAATAAGTGAATCCTACGATAGGGTCGTCCAGCGCTCTCTCCTGTCGTATCCTTTCTGTTGACGCGTTCCAGCTCAGTTTCGCCGACTGAAGTCCGGGATTCGACCTTAGCGCTTCATCTATTACCCACCTTATCTTTAAGAGGTCGGTTTTCTCCTCCGCTATTGAGATCTCTGTAAGTATTGCAATAGAGAATAACAGGGCTGAGAAAAACAGAGAGAAAAAGTAGATTTTGTTTTTAATAATTTTTGGATTCATAGTTCACTCAGTTTTTTTTAAAGGCTAGAATCAGTCTATACATATACTCTCATTTTGTGAAGTAAAATGTGCTCATATTATTTTTTGTCACTCCCTAATTTAAATCTCCTCAATCTCAGAGAGTTTGTCACCACGGATACGGAGCTGAATGCCATGGCGCCTGCTGCGATCATAGGGTTAAGGTAGCCAAGTGCGGCGAAGGGGATTGCGAGGGCGTTGTAGCCGAAGGCCCAGAAGAGGTTTTGCTTGATTATTTTCATCGTCTGTCTGCTCAGCCTTAGAGCTTCCCATGCCTTTGTTATGTCACCTTTGACAAGCGTGATATTCGCGGCCTCCATCGCAATTTCGGTGGCGGTCCCAATTGCAAAGCTGACGTCTGCAGTGGCCAGGGCAGGGGCGTCATTTATCCCGTCTCCTATCATTCCTACTACCTTACCGCTTTGTTGTAGTCTCTTTATCTCATCACATTTGTCCGATGGCTTGAGGTTCGCGTGTACAGTGTCTATGCTCATCTTTTTACCGATCGCCTCTGCAACTATCTCGTTGTCACCGGTAAGCATAACGATTTGAACGCCCATATCCTTGATTCTTTGAATTGCATTTCCCGACGTTTCCCTGACCATATCTCCAATGCCAATAACAGCCTTTATCTCATTGTCAATAGCCATAAAGGCGACGGTCTTACCTTCACTTTTAATTTCATCCGCTCTCTGTTTTAATCCTGAAACTTCGACATTATTCTCTTCCATTAATCTTTCACTGCCGATTAAAACAGTAGACCAGTTATGGCTAGCCCATATACCCATACCGGTAACAGTTTTGAACTCCTTCACCTCGCTAATGTCTATATCATGGTCCCTGACGTAATTTACGATTGCCTTTCCTATGGGGTGCTCAGAATGTTGTTCACAGCTTCCCAGTATGTGCAAAAGGTCATTTGCCTTTTCAGTGTCCATTTTAGTTGTTTCTTTTTCACCGTTAATGCTATGAAACAGATCTGTAACCCTTGGTTTACCTTCTGTTATTGTTCCTGTTTTATCCAATACCAGTGTCTTAATCTTATGTGCAAGTTCCAGACTTGTTGCGTCTTTAATCAGTATTCCCGCTCCTGCAGCTCTGCCGGTACCCACCATAACGGCCGTAGGCGTGGCAAGGCCCAGTGCGCACGGGCATGCAATTACCAGTACCGCGACCGCGGGAATAATTGCCTCGCTGAATGAACTACCTGTCAGTAACCATACACATAGTGTTAACAATGCAATAGAGATGACAATCTGTACAAATACCCCGGAGACTTTGTCTGCTAATCGTTGAACCGGAGCCCTTGAGCCCTGGGCGTCCGCAACCAGCTTTGCTATGTGGGCCAGAACCGTATCTGCCCCGATTTTTTCGGCCGCGATATAAATCAGGCCTGGTGTGTTTACC
>CAXMPV010000099.1:6599-6873 GCA_964195175.1 uncultured Thermodesulfobacteriota bacterium
ATCGCCTTCCACCTTTTTAGATGGCATGCTTTCTCCCGTCAACATTGATTCATCAATGTCTGTACACCCTTCTGTTATTACACCGTCAACCGGTATCTTCTCTCCCGGTCTTATAATGATAGATTCTCTCACCAGTACTTCAGTTACAGGGATTTCTATTGTTGTGCCGTCTCTCACTACCCTGGCTGTCTTCGGCTGTAAATCCATCAGTTTTCTGATCGCTTCACCTGCCTTGCCCTTTGCCTTTGATTCAAAAAACCTGCCGAGCAGAATT
>CAXMPV010000100.1:0-6864 GCA_964195175.1 uncultured Thermodesulfobacteriota bacterium
TCCTGGACTTTATTTCCTAGTTCGTAACGAAGAAGACCTTGCAGATGTTAAGCAGAATTGCCATCCCTATTTCTTCTGGAAGGAGGTCCACGATGCACCCCAAACACTTAACCTTTATCTTTTGCAAAAAGGAGATTTCAGGAGAGAGGCAACGTTCGCAAGCTGCCAGCAGGATATCGCTGGTGATGGGGCCTTTTCTGTAGGAATGATTGCGAGGTTTAAGAAAAACATTGAAAATAATCCTTTCTTATATCGCCGACTCTTCTGGGAAACCGGGATGATTGGACAGGTACTTTATCTGGAAGCTGAAGCGCATTCTGTCAGAGGTACTGGAATCGGATGTTTTTTTGATGATGTAGTCCATAAGCTCTTGGGGTTTGATGACAATACGTATCAAAGCCTCTACCATTTCACCATTGGGGGCGCATTAGAAGATACAAGGATTACTACATTACCCCCATACCATCACTTAAAAAAAGACAATCATAACTACGAATGAGAACAGAAGTGATTATATGAGATTCGCTTCTCTACCCCATCCGGTGCCTGGTTCTCATCATTTACTATCCTACAATTCTCATCGATCTCTTCTTTATTCAACATACCAATGATAAATGCGTCTACAAAAGGGAGCGAATCGACATATTTTACCGCTTTTTCCGCATCATCTCTCAACATTCCCTCTGCCAATACCTTCATCCCTACAATTCCTTTGGACTGAGAGTGAATCTTTTGCAGTGTTTCCTCTACCTCATTACGTGCATCCTCCGGTATCGGCTGCAAATGGGCTTTTTTTGGACGAATAAGTAATTTGACTCTTTCTGGAAGGAGTTTGTAACACTTCTTCAGCCAATAAACCGAAGCCATTTGATCATACATGCCAAGGCATTCAGAATCCATATTCAAACCGGCATAATTTATCCTTGCCCACACCAGGTCCAATTCCGGTATTTCCAGAACAGATTTTAAAGCACTCTGACCATGAGACGACAATCCTATTGCCCGAACCTTACCTTCTTTTTTAAGCTTTACCATCGCATCTAAGGCACCTGATCTCATTTTCAATTCGGTATTCGTTCTCACTCCATGCAGCAGACACACATCAACATAATCAACGTTTAGGTCTTTCAGTGTAATGTTGAAATCCCTTATTATTTCCTTCTCATGAGCGGCAGAAAATTTTGTAGTTAATACAACATCTGAACGCCTGATCTGTTGTAACGCCTTTTTGATGTGAGGATAAGTGTTATACTGAAATGCAGTATCCCAGTGATTAATACCACAATCCAGGGAGTAAAGGAGAAGCCTTGACAATTCATTAGTTTCCATTAATGCCTGTGCACAGTGTCCGGACGGAAGTCCTGTTCCAGTCCCTATCCCCAACCGTGATACCTCAATACCAGTTTTTCCAAGTTCAACTTTTTTCATAACCGTAAAGCAATTTAATATAGTTCAGTAATACAATCCAGTACAAAAACAAACATTCATATTTCTGTAAATTCCCGTCTCTCCCAGATACAGAATTAAGACACTGTTCATTATATTACCTGGCCCCACCTGTTCTAAGCCTTTATTTGTAAATCCACGTATATTCCTTTATAATCGGTACTTGATATTTCAAACTAACAGTACAGTATTTTGCAATAAAACAAGGAGAGTCTGATGCAGACAGTGCATAATAAACAAAAAGTATTATTTGTATGTACAGGAAATTCATGCCGTAGTCAAATGGCGGAAGGCATGCTAAGGCATTATGGGAAAGACAAGTTTGAAATCTTCAGTGCCGGATTAGAACATTCTCACGTCCATCCACTCGCAATCAAGACTATGGCAGAATCAGGAATTGATATTACAAATCAATATTCGAAAACAGTGAACGAGTTTCTGGGAGAAGATTTTTCATATGTAATCACTGTCTGTGATAGCGCGAAAGAACATTGTCCTGTCTTTCCTGGGAAATATAATGCTATTCATTGGAGCATTGAAGATCCTGCTTCAGCCGTAGGCTCTGAAAGCGAAAGAATGAAGGATTTTAGAAGAGTTCGCCAGAATATAATGAAAAGGATAAACTATTTCATTTCTGACACACATGAGCAGTAAAGTTAACAGGAAGACATACATCACACACAAGAGAAACAGAAATAGGTTAAAGCTGTTCGCTACAATATTAGCTAAAAGGATCAATAAAGCGGTTTTCTCATAAATATCAAAAACCCAGCTTTTCAAGTTCAGGATAGAATCTTCCTTCTTCAAATGCTATCCTATCTGCAAGAGCGCTTTTTATACCACCAAAATCGTTTGCAAAATCATTACTGTCTACTACTTCGGAAGATGAATACTTATCAAAAAACGGTAGTAGTGCCGTTTGAGCAATGTTACCGAGTTCATCCATAAATCTTTGTGCTGACGACTTAAAAGTCCCTTCTGCACCTGGTTTATCCATTGCCTCCTGTATGATATTGTTTTCTTCGCCAACATGAGCCAACAAGACTTTTTTCAAACTATTTAATGCATCAACCCTTTGCTGTTCTCCCGTGGAGTCAATCTGTTCTAATAGACCTACTACTGTCTGGTGCGTAGCTTTAAAAGCATCTACAGTTGCTCCCATGTGACAATTCCCCTTTTATGTAATAGCAATTTACAACTGAATATATACAGGCATAAGAATAATGAATAAAATAGAGAATACGTGTTCAGGTTTAATATTTATTTTTTTGACAATGATTTAGTACGAATATACAATTCACATACACAACTTAAAATCAATCTAACAATATTTATAGGCAATGACAACAAAAAATATTTTCAAGAGATACCTTGTATCTTTCAACAGCAAAACACTTCAACACATTTTCACAGATACCCTTATAGTAGGTAGCGGTGTAGCGGGTTTAACCTCCGCCATCCGTGCTGCAAAGGGAGGATCAGTCTTAGTAGTAACTAAGTCCAAGATAAATGAAAATTGTACCGAGTACGCTCAAGGAGGAATTGCTGCGAAATTAAACCCGATTGACAGCTTTGAGCAGCACATAAACGACACCCTGAAGACGGGTCATGGTATTTGTGATAAAAAAGTAGTCAGTGGAGTTGTCAGAGAAGGCCCAAAACGCGTGAAAGAGTTAATAGGCTGGGGTGCCAAATTTGATAAGGAGAATGGAAAGCTGGCCTTCACAAAAGAGGGTGCACACAGCTACCCGAGAATATTACGGGCCAGAGGCGATTCCACGGGCAAAGAGATTGAAGAAACATTAATTAAGATGGTCAAAGAAAATCCTAATATCAGGGTTTTTGAATATGCGTTTGCTCTTGATTTACTGGTAAGCAAGAATACGTGTAACGGTATTATAGCATGGCGCAACCGCGGAGGGAACACACTGATATGGGCCAAACAAACCATTTTAGCATCTGGTGGCTGTGGGCAGGTTTATAGAGAAACAACAAATCCTGAAATATCAACTGGAGACGGAATCGCAATGGCTTATCGAGCCGGTATAAAACTTCAGGACCTTGAATTCGTGCAATTTCATCCAACTACATTATACGTCGCTGGCGCCGAAAGGGTTCTAATCTCTGAAACGGTTCGTGGTGAGGGTGGAGTATTAAGGAACAAATTTGGTGAAAGGTTTATGCCAAATTATCACCCCAGCGCTGAACTTGCACCAAGAGATATCGTAAGCAGGAGCGTTATACAGGAAATACGTAAGACTGATTATACTCATGTATATCTGGATGTAAGACATATTCCAAAAGAGAAACTCAGCACAAGATTTCCAAAAATCAAAAAATTATGCAAGTCTTTTGGAATTGATATAACTAAGGATTTGATCCCAGTACACCCAAGTGCCCATTATATGATCGGCGGTATTAAAGTGGATCATAACGGAAGAACGAGCATGGACAACCTCTACGCATGTGGAGAAGTATCCTGTACTGGATTACATGGAGCAAATCGTTTAGGTAGCAACTCTTTATTGGAAGGACTGGTTTTTGGCCACAGAGTAGGCCACATTGTAA
Source organism: uncultured Thermodesulfobacteriota bacterium (assembly GCA_964195175.1). Lineage (GTDB taxonomy): Bacteria > Planctomycetota > Brocadiia > Brocadiales > Scalinduaceae > Scalindua. The sequence goes on from CAXMPV010000100.1 coordinate 4,015, forward strand.
GCGAGGAAGTGGCAAAAAAGAAAGATGAATTATTATCCCCACGTTTCTTCAAAGGACCACCTAAGAATAATTTGTACAATGAACTGGATTTAGAGGACGTAAGAAATTCTCTAAAAAGTATTATGTGGAGAAATGTTGGCATTGAAAGAGATGGTAAATACCTTAAAGACACAATCAATAGTATTAAACACTGGTCGAAGTATATAATAAGTAACGATTTTTCATCACCTCTTGGCTGGGAAGTACAAAACATGCTCACAGTATCATTCTTAATTGCAAGCTCAGCTTTCAAGAGAAGTGAATCGAGAGGTGTACACTATCGACTGGACTACCTTAATACAAATGACAAACAATGGAAAAAACATATCATAGTCAATAACAACAAAAAGGACCTTGAATAATAACTTCTCAATGTAATAGTTTCAGACAATTAGCATATCCATTACAAAATAACTTTGAAATACCAGGGCATGAGGTTACGTGGAATTTTGATTTTCTGATTGAATAAAACGAGAGGCTCAATAATACTAAGTCGAGGATTTTGTGATTAGGAAGAATGTAAAGTTCAAGTGAAATCGGGTTCTGAAAGCCGAGAGACAATTTGTAATGGATATACTAGCAAGCCTTACCCAGAATAATACTGACATTGTGCCCGCCAAAACCAAAAGAGTTTGACATCACGTTCTCTACTTTTCTCTCCTTCGCTTCATTAGGTACAAAGTCTATTCCATCACAGTCTGGATCCGGATTTTCATAATTTATTGTAGGTGGTATAACGTTCTTACTCAATACCAATGAGCATATTAATGCTTCAACTCCACCTGAAGCCCCTAGTTGATGCCCCAACATGGATTTTGTCGAGCTAACAGATAGATTCTTCACATGATCACCAAAAACTTTCTTAACAGCATTAATTTCAACCATATCTCCCAGATGAGTAGAAGTTGCATGTGCATTAATGTAAGAGATTTGTTCAGCATTCATTTTGGCGTCTTTCAATGCATTTCTCATTGCGATACATGCACCAGCTCCCTCAGGATGCGGTGCTGTAATATGATGAGCATCATCACTCATTGCAAAGCCAAGCATTTCAGCATAGATAGTTGCACCTCTTTTCTTTGCACTTTCCATTTCTTCTAAAATCACCATACCAGAGCCTTCCGAAATGACAAAGCCATTCCTATCTCTATCGAAAGGCCTGCTGGCCTTCTGAGGTTCCTCATTTCTTGTAGACAGCGCCTTCATATTATTAAATGCGCTTACACAGAGTGGCGTAATAGTTGCTTCAGTTCCTCCTGCAAACATAACATTAGCTTCTCCTCTCTGAACAATCCGGAAAGCTTCAACAATGGCATGCGCACCAGACGCACAAGCAGTGATAACAGAAAAATTTGCGGCTTGAAGACCAAATTTAATAGCGATGTAACCCGGCGCAGCATTAGCCATTAATTTGGTAATCATAAACGGGGAAACTCTTGATGGACCTCTTTCGAGCAAAACCTTATGCTGTGCTTCAATCTCAATAATACCACCAATACCGGTACCGATAATTGCACCTACCTTCTCCCGGTTCATTGTATCAAGATCGATTCCAGAATCTTCAAGGGCAAGAGCAGCTGATGCTACTGCAAATTGAGAAAACCTGTCTAATCGTCTCTCTTCCTTTTTAGTAAACCATCTAGACGGTTCAAAACCTGCTGCTTCCCCTGCGATAAGTACATCATGATCTGCTGTGTCAAAAGCCGTTATATTAGCAATTCCACTTTTTCCCATTACATAAGGATTCCCACAATTGATCTTTCTCACAGCCTACCGGGGTTACTGCCCCAAGACCTGTAATCGCTACTCTAAGTGCCATCGTATTTACTTATGCTCCTTAATAAAATTTATTGCATCCCCGACAGTTTGCATCTTTTCAGCATCTTCATCGGGAATACTTATATCAAATGCATCTTCCAGCTCCATTACCAGCTCCACAGTATCAAGCGAATCCGCACCCAAATCGTTTATGAAAGATGTCTCTGGTGTAACCTGATCCTTATTAGCACCCATCTGTTTAACAATTATTTCTTTCACTTTTTCTTCAACTGATTCTTCTGTAGACAATACATTTCCTCCTTAGGTCAAAATTCCCAGATTTCTCAATATTTTACTATCACGAATACTTCTCATTATCCAAAAACTACAAATTATGTTCTTAGCCTTACCACTTAATGACAGATGAACCCCATGTTAAACCCCCTCCGAAAGCAACTAAAATTGCCGTATCTCCAGGTTTTAACATTTGTCCCTTCTCTATCTCATCCATTGCAATAGGAATAGAAGCAGAAGATGTGTTACCATATCTGTTGATATTAATGAATGCCTTTTCCTTTGGCAGTCCCAGCTTTTCCATCGCCGCTTCAATTATCCTAATGTTGCTTTGATGCGGAATAACCATATCAAAATCTTCTACCTGTATGTCATTTGCGGCAGCTGCCTTAATGATGACATCAACCATGTTAATAATGGCCCGCTTAAATACCTCTTTACCTCTTAACTTAATATAATGCGAACCCGATTCGACTGTCTCACGTGACGCAGGTAGTCTAGAACCGCCTGCCGGTATCGTCAATAACTCTGCCTGACTACCATCCGAACCCAAATGTGTCGTAACTATTTCCCGCCTGCCATTACCTTGCTGAACGACTACCGCACCAGCTCCGTCACCAAAGAGAATACATGTTGATCTGTCTGTATAGTCAGTGATCTTTGACATACATTCTGCCCCCACAACCAACACCGTTTTCATGGCTCCGGATGCAACAAAACTTTTGGCGACAGACAACGCATAAACAAACCCTGAGCAAG
>CAXMPV010000101.1:0-6807 GCA_964195175.1 uncultured Thermodesulfobacteriota bacterium
AGGCTGATAAATATAACGCAACCGATTCTTGAGGTTGCCGGCTGGAGACAATGCTTTACGGCATCTATTGCGCGTAACTTTTATTACAATGGGATGAATATCTTCTATCCTCAGGTATTGGCTAGTGGTAATACGGATGGCTACATTGGGGGGACTGAGTTTAATATATACCCATTTGTGGTTGCAATATTATACAAACTCTTTGGCTTACATGAGTCTTTGGGTAGATTGGTTTCAATAATTGCTTTCTGTGGAGGTGCGTTTTTTCTATATAAATTGACGAGGAAATATGCTGGTAGCAGAACCGGGTTGATAACTTTGCTCTTTTATACATTTAATCCTTATATATTCTTTTATTCAAGATCCTTTCAGCCGGAATCAACTATGTTGTTTTTCTCTATCACCATGCTTTATTTTTTCTCAGAGTGGATAGACAAGGAAAGGTGGTGGCAATTTGCTTTCATGACGTTTTGTGCCACATTTGCTTTTCTTACAAAAATTCCCACGATTTGTTTAGGATTGCCTCTACTATATCTTTGTCTTAAAAAATACCAACTCAACTTTTTAACACAATGGAAGTTGTGGCTTTTCGCCATTCTTAGCCTGACAATTACTCTTTTATGGTACAAGCATGCCAATTATTTAAAAAGTATTGATGGCCTGTCAGTGAATTCCTTAAGCTTTAGTTATTATATGAAGTATTCAGTCTACTTTTTAACAAGTCTACCTTTTTATGAGAAGGTATTCTATGCTGAAGTATTTGAGAAGGATTTGATATATGTTGGTGGTGTATTTTTCGTTTTAGGTATAATCTTTACTATCAGGAAAAAAGAGTTCAGGTACATTCATTATTGGCTACTTGCGATAATCATATACTTTTTTCTAGCAGCTAAAGAGGTTGAGTGGCACACTTACTACACTATGCCAATAATTGTTCCGGCATCTATATTTGTCGGATATGCCATTAGTAACTCTCTCAAATTAATAACGGAAAACAATATAACAGGTATAAAGAAAGTAGTTTTACAATTATTATTTATAATTATGGTTGTAGCTCTTCCACTTATCAGCTACCACAAAATTACAGGGAGATACAACACCAAACGGCTTGAAAAGGATTACCCTGTTCAAATTTCCGGCAAGATAGTAGATAAAACAGCACGTGAGAATGATCTCGTAATAGGTTGTATATGGGGTGGGCCGGAACTCTTGTACTATTGTAACAGAAGAGGATGGACTATGGATTCAAATTCTTGCTCAATAGATAGAATAAAGGCTTTAAGACAAGAAGGTGCTGCTTATTTTGTTACCACTAAACAGGATGTAATAGCTAAAAGCGTACTGGATTATCTCAAAAATAAATATAAAGTTATCGAGGCTACTAATGAGTATCTTATTGTCAAATTATAATCTTCCATTACTCAAAAAAGTCCATAGGCAGTGAGCCAGAGTAGAGAAAAAGAAAAATGCCAACCGTAAGCGTAATAATACACACTTATAATAACGAAAGGTTTATAGCAGAGACTGTTGAGTCTGTCCTGAATCAAACATACAAGGACTATGAAATTGTCGTTGTTGATGATGGCTCTGTGGACGGTACTCGTGATGCACTGATACCATATATGCAAAAAATAATGTATCATTACAAGGAGAATGGAGGAATTGCAAGCGCCAAGAATGCTGGTATAGGTTTATCTCAAGCTGAGTTTGTCGCATTCCTTGACCATGATGATTTATGGGCTCCTGATAAACTCCAGTTACAGATGGAATGTTTTAATGAAAACCCTCAGGTGGGGCTGGTTTATGCAAAGTATACCAGTTTCAGAGATGGCAAAGAGTTGAGAACAAAACCTGAGAAAGGATACAGCGGCTGGATATTTAAAGAACTTCTTTCCAAAAGTTTTATTCAGACTTCAACAGTGGTGGTGAAAAGAGAATGCCTGGATGCTGTTGGACCGTATGATGAATCATTTTCTCTTGGAGACGAATATGATATGTTCTTACGTATAGCTCGGAAATTTCAATGCGGTTTTATTGATAAAGGGCTTACGAGGTACAGGGTGCATGATACCAATGCGTCAAAGAATGGTTTCCTTTTTGATAATGAAAACCTTGGCGTTTACAAGAAGGTTTATAATAATTGTACAGACCTTGACGGAGTTGAGAAAAAAATACTTAGGAAAAGAATTGCCAGATACAGCATGAAAGTGGCAGAAGGTCTGTATCGTCAGGGCAAGCTGGAAGAATCAAAGAAATATCAAAAGGAAGCGAATAATTATTTGCCATTTTACAAACGAATTACCAGCAATCTGATTTTCAAGATTTAATCACGCCATTAATATTTAACAATATGCGCGGCCTATGAAAATTGCCTTAAATATATATAAGTATTTGCCATCAAAAGGAGGTGGAGAGGGGTATCTTGCTAATTTTGCAAATCAGCTGGCAGAAAGAGGACATGAAGTGCATATTTATGCCAGTAAATGGGAAAGTAACAATGACAAGATACACTATCACTCAATCCCTTCAATAAGATTTCCTAAATTCCTTAAAGACGTTTCATTTGTCATAAACAGCCGGAGGGAGATGGCTAAACATGATTTTGACATTGTACATGTTGTCGGCAGAGCCCTGGGGATGAATGTTTTTAATCCACACTGTGGAGTTGAAAAGGCATGGCTGAAACAGAATTTCTTGTCAATAAATTGCCCTGCTTCCAGGGCTTTAAAACAGGTAGCCGGTCTTTTCAGTCCCAGACAAAACTTTATCTTGTGGTTGGATAGAAAACAATACACTGGTAAAGGTGTTTCCCGGATTGTCGCCATATCCGATATGATAAAGAATGACATTATCAAATACCATAATATCGATCCACAAAAAATAGACGTAGTCTATAATGGAGTCGACTTGCAGAGATTTCATCCGGATAACAAAAACAAATACAGAAAAGATATGAGAGGGAAACTCTCTCTGGGTGACGAATTTGTTATTTTGTATATAAGTAATAACTTCAGGTTGAAGGGACTTCTTACTCTGATCAAATCACTGGGGGAACTTAAGAAGTCTGGAAAAGATTTTAAGGTCCTGATAATAGGAAGAGGCAATGAGACTCCATACTGTAAACTGGCAAAAAAGCTAGGATGCCTCGATAATTTGATATTCCTGGGGCATGTAGGCGAGATAGAAAAATATTACGCGGCATCAGATCTTTATGTGCATCCAACATTTTACGATTCATGCTCTCTTGTGACCACTGAATCTCTGGCAAGTGGTCTTCCGGTTATTACGACAAGGTATGACGGCGCAAGTGGCATAATGGAAGATGGTAAGGATGGGTTTGTTATGAGAAATCCAAGAGATCACAAGGCATTGGCAGAAAAGATGACTCTTTTCTTTGATGATGAGTTCAGACAAAAGGCATCCATTGCCGCGCGTGAAAAAGCAGAAAAATACCCGACAGATAAAAACTGTGAAGAAATTCTAGAAATATATAACAAAGTGGTAGCGTAACAGCATGAAGATATTATTTTTGGTTCAAGGTCTTGATGTGGCGGCAAGCAGATACAGGGTACTTCAGTATTTGCCATATCTCAAGGAACATGGAATCCAGACATCCGTCCAGCCTTTTCCGAAAGGGTTCTTTGCCAAGCTGAAAGTATTCAAGAGTGTAAACCAATACGATATTCTGTTTATACAGCGAAAGAGATTTCCGGTTCTCTGGCTCAAGTTAATAAGAAAGAACGCGAGAAAAATTGTTTACGATTTTGATGACTCAGTAATGTACCGTAATTCCAAGTACGTTAGTAATGAATCAAAAACACGGGTTAAAATGTTTGAAAATATGGTCAATGCTTCTGATCACGTTATAGCGGGAAATGAGTTTTTGCAGAAAAATACTACACCGTATACACACAATGTGACAATTATACCATCTCCAATAGATATCTCTTTATATCCGCAAAAAATATATTCGGAGAAGAGTGACAACATTACCCTGGGCTGGGTTGGTGCCCATGGTAGCATTCATTATCTGAAAAAGATGAGACCCATATTTGAAATTCTTGGTAAAAGAAATGATAAATTAAGGTTAAAGATTGTATGTGATACGTTTTTCGATTGTGAGAACATGGTTGTGGAGAAAAAGCAATGGAATGAGAAGGATGAAGTTGCAGACATTCAGAGCTTTGATATCGGCCTGATGCCGCTCATGGATGATCCATGGTCGCATGGAAAATGTGGACTGAAGATATTACAGTGCCTTGCAACGGGAGTTCCGGTGGTATGCAGTCCGGCAGGGGTAAACAGGGAAATCGTTGAGGACGGTGTGCATGGTTTCTGGGCAAGCTCTCAGGAAGAGTGGACAGAAAAGCTTGAGATCCTGATAAATGACCATGAGCTTCGAAGGAAAATGGGAATAGCTGGGAGAGAGAGAGTTATTGAGCGTTATTCACTTAAAGCAAACGAGCCAAGGATGCTGAAAATATTTCAGCAATTAATTTAAAATGGAACAGATAATTATAGCAAGAAAAATACTGGTCAGGGCACCCAACTGGGTTGGTGATGTTGTGATGGCAACTCCCGCATTCAGGTGTATCAGGGAAAACTTTCCCGATTCGCACATAACGTTACTGATTAAGAAGAATTTAAGGGGAGTAGTAGACGGCTCTCCATGGTTTGATGAGGTTATCGAACTGGAACCTAAGACTGGAAAGAGTAAAAACGGATTTGTTTTTCCAGGGAAGGTTTGCAGTGGTAATACTAAGGAATATGTAGGATTAATACGTAAACTAAGACGGGAAAGGTTCGATCTGGGTTTTCTTTTTCCAAATTCATTCAGTTCTGCTCTTATGGTTTGGCTAGGGGGGGTGAAGAGGCGCATCGGGTACAAGAGAGATGCTCGTTCCTTCCTGTTGTCCGATGGTATAGAGAGGCAGAGTGAAAAGGGAAAATTTCTTCCAACTTATATGGGAGATTATTATTTAAAGTTATGTTCGCAAATTGGATGCAAGGTGACATCCGGGAAACCAGAATTGTTTATTTCCATGGAATGTGAAGACAAAGCAAACGAGTTATTAAAGAAATACAATATCGATAAGAAACCGTTCATCCTGATGAATCCCGGTGCATCTTACGGTTCGTCGAAACTCTGGACGGCTGAAGGGTTTGCCAGAACAGCAGATTTGTTAAAAGGAGTTATTGACTGTAATATTGTTCTTACTTCCGGGCCGGGTGAAACCGGACTTGCTGACGAGATTGAAAAACATTCAAAATCAGGTCTGATCAACCTTTCACGTGCCTCAATCTCTCTGGATGTTTTTAAGGTGATCGTAAAACGATGCATGCTATTGATAGCTTTGGACTCAGGACCAAGGCACTATGCGGTAGCCCTGAATCGGCCTGTTGTCGTACTAATGGGTCCTAATGACCCCAAGTATACGGAATCAGAATTTGAGACAGGTAAGGTGATAAGAGAAGATACCGAATGCTCACCATGCCAGCTCAAGACGTGTCCTACTGATAGGCGTTGCATGACCTCGATAACACCGGAGAAAGTAGTGCAGACATGTATTGATATCTTAGGGTATCAGGGAAATGCACAAAACAAAACAACCACCAAACCACTTAATTAACACTTCTAACTCTTTTATTTATCTTATCCTCTTTATCAGAAACTGTGCTTTCTTGCGAATTGTGGCCACGGTTCCGTCGTCTAACCTGGTTTTATATGTATCAATGTAACTGCCTACTGTTGATGGCTGATAGCCTGATCGTTTGTATAAATTGTCTTTCGGGGAAATATTTGGATCTGTGCCGAGGCCAATGAGCAAACACTCTCTTTTGAGTGCCTCATTCTCGCATCTCTTGATGATCGCGGTAGCGATTCCTTGCTCCCTGAATTCCTTTAACACTTTCAAACGGTAGATTTCAGGGCAATCCGGGTAGCTTTTTCGTACTGTCTCTTCTCTCGGACTCAACCATCTGACTAACGTGTGTCCAACGGGATTACCATTCATCAAGGCAATAAAAAAGGAAATCTCTGACAACGCTTGATCGTGAAGATCGTCAGCATGAGTACGTCCAAACTCACTTTTGAATGTGCAGTCCATTTTGTCTAGATCCGATTCCTCGATTTGACGTATCGTAAGCTTTTCCATTTGATTTCAGCTCCAGAACATAGTACCTATCCAACAAAATGTATGACTTATATTACTTTAAAGTAGTTTTCAAGTCAAATTTCTAAAAGCGGAGATAATCTTCAACTTATTGATAACGTGCTGTTTTTTCTTGATTTAGACATTTCTTAAAGTTATCCTTACTTTGCGTTTAAGTCTCTTAGGAAGTTTAAAGTGATCTAAAGTTGTGGATTTTTTTCTTTTAAACTTAAGACACTTTAAATTTATTTACAGCAATAATACTATGTCAACAAAGACAATAAAGAATGGAACGGAGTGGACTGTAAGGGATGGGTACGAGAATATTCCTGACATGTTTAACCCTGATGATCTTCTTTCAGACTTGAATGGTCCGAACCATACATTGGTAAAGGAGAACAGGGTGCGATCTGTAATCTCAATGCCAAGGTCGGATATAAGTGAAAATGGAATACATATTAAGTATTTCAAGAGAGGTGGTTGCGGTGATTACATAAAGCACATGCTTGTTCCAACCAAAGCCAGGACAGAGTGGGAGGTGGGGAATGCATTGTTAAGTAAGGATATTAAGACAGCTCTTCCGCTTGCAATATTAGAGGGTAAGAGATCTCTCTTTTTGGTTACAGAGACGGTTACAAACAGTGAGGAACTTATG
>CAXMPV010000102.1:0-6746 GCA_964195175.1 uncultured Thermodesulfobacteriota bacterium
TCTGCAGAACATTTCATAGCCGACAGCAGCAATATGCCCATGCTGTTCTATGCCTAAAATATTTCCTGTTCCTCGAATCTCAAGATCTCGCATTGCAATCTTAAAACCTGCTCCAAGTTCAGAAAAGTCAATAATTGCCTTTAACCTTTTTTCAGCTTCCGGTGCAACCGGTCTGTTTTTTGGCAATAAGAGATAGGCATAAGCACGGTGCTTGTAACGTCCTACCCTGCCGCGCAATTGATGCAAATCGGCTAAACCAAAATGGTCTGCTTCATTAATAAATATCGTATTAACATTCGGAATGTCCAGGCCGGATTCTATTATTGTTGTTGATACGAGAATATCTATTTTTCCATTAATAAAATCTGATGTTTTCTTCTCCAGGATTCCTTCAGGCATTTGCCCATGAGCGACAGTAATGCTCGCTTCCGGAACTATCTTTCCAATGGTTTCTGCAATATGATTTATATTTCTTACGCGATTGTGTACAAAATATACTTGCCCATCACGATTTAATTCATGAAGTATTGCGTTTCTTATTACCTCAGGATCGAAACGCAGTAAATTTGTTTGTATTGATTGCCTGTCCTGGGGTGCCGTATTCAAAGACGAAATATCCCTTATGCCCAGAAGGGATAAATGCAGTGTTCGTGGAATTGGAGTTGCGGTTAACGTGATGACATCAACCGATTCTTTCATCTTCTTTAGCTTCTCTTTATGTGCCACACCAAATCTTTGTTCCTCATCTATGACTATCAATCCGATATCCTTGAAGATAACATCTTTCTGGACCAATCTGTGCGTCCCAATTACAATATCTACCTTTCCTTCCTTTAAATCCTCCAATATCTCCTTTTGCTCTTTTCGGGTTTTAAATCTACTTAACACATCAATATTAACAGGATAGTCTGCCATCCTATCAATAAACGTCCTGTAATGCTGCTGAGCCAGCAAGGTTGTCGGTACCAGGACGGCTACCTGCTTTCCATACATTACAGTTTTAAATGCCGCTCTTATCGCAATCTCTGTTTTTCCATATCCCACGTCTCCACAGATGAGTCTGTCCATCGGTTTTGATGATTCCATGTCATTCTTAATATCACTGATAACCTGTAGCTGATCTTCAGTCTCCTGGTATATGAATTCCGACTCGAACTTTCTCTGCCATTCAGAGTCTTTCGGGTAGGCAATGCCCTGTTTCGCTTCTCTGATTGCCTGCATGGAAATGAGTTCGGTTGCCATGTCCTGAACGGCTGCCGTTGCTATCTGTTTTTTCTTTTCCCAGGTTCGGTTGCCTAATTTGCTTAGTTTTGGTTTGCGCTCAGAGCCGGATATGTATTTCTGTACTAACTCAATCTTTGTGGCAGGAACATAGACCTTTGCTTCTTCATCAAACTCAAGTGTAAGAAATTCACCACAACTACCTGACTCATTATCGCTATTGAGTATTTGCATTCCCAGGAATCTTGCTATGCCGTGGCTCGCGTGTACTACCAGATCTCCCACTGCTAAATCAAGAAACGAATCGATTGCCTTTGACGGAATTAGACTCTTTGGTTCTCTTCTCAGCCGATAACGACGGAATATCTCATGATGTGTAAGAAACGCGGTAGAGATATCTTCAAACAAAAAACCATGGTTGAGATGTCCGATCTGATATTCTATATGATTGGAAAGAGAACGTTTGCCTGCAATCTTCCGGGTGCTTTTCTGTTTTTTCTTCTGGGAGGCAGATTGGGAAAAAATGTCTGGTGACAGGAGTTCACTTAGTCTCTGTTCTTCAGCCGGATTACTGCAGAATATTATGGTATTTTTGTGAGATGTGTTTATCTCCCCTATCTTTTGAATTGAGTTATCGACATCATGGTCAAAATGATCCAGGGCCTTTATATTAAATGAAAATGTGTTCTCACGTTTAAGTGTCAACCGGGAAAGATATATCTTCCTGAAATCTTTGCATGATTCTAAGATACGATTGAAAGAAAACATTTTATCGTGAGATTGTAAGTTGTTGTTTATGTGTTCTGCTTTGCTCTCTATATTTTCAAATTCCTTAAAAATGATCCACGACTCTTTTGGTATGTAATCAATAAGAGAACTGAACTTGCTTTTTTCCCTGCCAGATTTTTCTGATGGAGGAGGTTTTGCTTCCTGATGAGCAGATGTATTTGCCTGTTCAGTCTGTACACCAAGTATTTTACATTCATTAATTTTCTTTGCTGACAATTGTGTCTCTGTATTAAACATACGAATAGAGTCAATTTCATCCCCAAAGAACTCAATGCGATAAGGCATTTCACCCGCTCTATTACCTGTCGTAACATCATTGTCTTGATCGTTTTCCTTCAGGGAAGAAAATGGAAAGATGTCAATAATCCCTCCTCTCAGGCTGAACTCTCCGGGCAGTTCAACTATGCCTGCTCGCTCAAAACCTCCTTTTATCAACCACTCTACAATAAACTCCTGTTCGCATTCCTGCCCGATCGTGATTGTGAGTATATTTTTCTCTATTGCTTCTGGAGGAGGAACATGTTGTAAGAGTGATTGGATCGGGGTTATGATAATTCTGCAGGTAGCTTCGCAATTAACCGATAGCAGCTTATACAGGACATTAATTTGCTGTACGTAAGTGTTCGTGTCAGGTAATGATTCAACAGAGATTGCGTCCTCTGAGACAGGGAAAAAGATAGGGCTTTCATGAAGAAAAACATTTAAATCCTCAAAGGCCTCTTCTGCCTCCTCTATGCTGGAGGTTACGAAAAGTATTTCCCCTTTTCTGGAAAGATCCTTGTCACTTGCCAGGCCGGCTATGAGAAACGCAGCTGAAGAGCCCCACAATCCCTGAACATGACAATCCTTTCCAGATATCAAGTTGCCTGCTATCTGTTTATACTTTTTATCTTTATGAATAAGCTTAAGTATATTTTTCACAAAGAAATTATACTTACCTTTTCATAGCCGGGCAAGAGTTTATGCTCAAGTGACTGTCTGGAGGCCGTTATTTCCAAAAAAATTCGTTCCAAAATGGAATAAAGCAAAGAGATTGCTGAAGCATGAAAGAAGGACCTAGAAATTGATGATTCTCATTTTTTTCCCAACTTTAGTTCACTTCACACTTTAGGCACTTATTTAATCTTTTAGCTCACCGCAGTCGCTAATGGTGACCTGTTTCGATGGTTCGCCCATCCGTGACCCCAGGGCTTCAACCTTTTTGACTATATCCATGCCCTCGGTTACCTTTCCAAAAACAACGTGTTTGGAGTCAAGCCAGGGTGTAATTGCTGTGGTTATAAAAAATTGTGAACCGTTTGTATTGGGGCCAGCATTTGCCATTGATAAAAGCCCCGGCTCGGTATGCTTGAGAGTGAAGTTTTCATCATCAAACTTTGATCCGTAGATCGACTTGCCGCCTGTTCCGTTATGATTCGTAAAATCACCGCCCTGAATCATAAAATCTGGAATGATCCTGTGGAATGTACTGTCTTTGTATCCGTAACCTTTTTCTCCTGTACACAAAGCGCGAAAATTATCCGCTGTAATGGGTACAACATCCGCGTGTAATTCAAACACTATCCGCCCCATTGCTTCACCATCAGTTTCTACATCAAAAAAAACATTTACCGGTTCCATAACTCATCTCCTTTTTTCTTAATATTAATAAAAAATTACATTCTCGTTTTTTAAAGAAATATTGCCACTATTTCATTCCTTTTTTCAATCTTTCTTTATATCATCTATAGTTAGAAAATAAAATGTAATTCTTAAGCCCTTAGTTATAGATAAGCGAAGAGGGTAAAAGTAGGCTTGACCTTTGTGCATAAAGCTTTACAATCCACTGAGATGGAAGATTGCAAAAGAACTGATTACCCGTATTATTTAACACTTCTATAAAATTCGGCTATAATCTTTTTAAGGAAACATTATATGAAAAGAAAACTGTTACTATTTGCATGTATAGCGATATTTATTTCGTTACAAACCGGTTGCTTTCAATTAAAGAGTTTTGACTTAAAGGGTTTGGACTTTATGAGAATGGATGAATTTCATTCTCAAATCCAGTCTCAAGAGCTTCAAACTGAAGGATATGTGCAAAAGGTTGACAGCTTTATTATAGTACTGGACTCATCATCATCTATGGGAACTATTTACGAGGATGAGGTTGCCGAGCGATATTCCAGGTTTATGATTGCCAAAGATATTGTTAGTCGAATGAATAATACTATTCCTGAAATGGAGATCCAGGGAACCCTTCAGAGATTTGGTTACGGTTATTCTGCAAAGGGAAAGCTGACAGAGGCCGTATATGGGCCGACTATATATTCCAGGTTCGGTTTGGAACAAGCTTTACACAGTATAATCACTCCCGGGGGGCATAGTCCTGCCGGTCTTGCCATTAGAGCGACAAGTAAAATTGTAGGTTCTACAGAAGGTAAGAATGCCGTAATTATTATAAGTGATGGTGAAAAGCTGAAAGATGACCCTCTCATGAAAGTTAAGACCCTGAAAAACCAATTTGGAGGCAGAACATGTCTTTATACGATTTGGGTGGGAAGTAAGTCGAAAAGCAAGGCCTTTATGGAAGAAATCGCCGCAGAAATGGGATGCGGTTTCTCAGTAACCGCTGACGACATTGCTACAAGCGAAGGTATGGCAGATTTTGTAAGAAAAGTATTCCTTGCTAGGGACAGCGACGGAGATGGCGTCCCGGATGATGAAGACGAATGTCCGGGCACTCCTCCCGGAATTCAAGTTGATGCGGTAGGGTGTGCTGTAGACAGCGATGGAGATGGTGTTTCTGATGATGTAGACGCGTGCCTGGATACTCCGAAAGGAGCGATTGTTGATCACAGGGGTTGCTGGGTTGTCAAAGGCGTAAAATTTGATTATAAAAAGTGGGATGTAAAACCTCAGTTTAATACAAATCTGGATAATATTATTAATATTTTGAAAAAGACTCCGGGCTTAAAGATAAGGGTAGAGGGGCATACTGATAATATCGGTTCAGAGAAATATAATCTGGAACTGTCGGAAAAAAGGGCACAGGCAATAAAGGCTTACCTGGTAGGAAAAGGTATTGAAGAATCACGAATCACTTCAATAGGACATGGATTATCAAAACCGATAGCCGGTAACGATACAAAAGATGGACGGGCTTTGAATAGAAGGGCTGAATTGATACCTGTGAAATAGTTTAATGTATCGGAATTTCAATCTTGTAGTGGCAATTCATGAATTGCCACTACAAGCGCCGAGGGCTTAAATACCCTCCTTACGAAGGAGGGGGAAAAGGGGTGCTTTTATATAAGTATTCCTCAGCTTATTGGGTAATTACCTTTTTACATGCTTGCTGTTGTAATATATGGAGTGCATCATCCGTGATGATGCACTCCATATTTTGTACCTTAATTCAATGACATTCTAATGATTTTATTTTTCCATTTGTGGCCCTTGCGGCTTTGTGCGAGAATCCTGTTTTTCTTGCTTCTCCTTCAATCTTCAATCTTAAATTTACAATTTAAATAGCTCCTCCAGCATTGATTCCGGATAGAGACAAAAGGGATAATCTCTATTCATTACAATAGAATTATACTTTAGTTTTTTTTCCAAATTTTCTACCTCTTTTTCCTTCTCATTGATCAAGGGGCTGATCCTTTCTTTCATCAGGGACTTGAGCTCTTTTAACCTGCCAAAGGCTCTATGTCTTTCTTCACTATCGTGTGGCGCCTTAGCTATCAGCTCTTTTTTTTCACTTACCATAGACCGCATTTCGGTATCTTCCATGATTTCGTCTGATGCATATCTGTCCGGATTATAGCCCATATCTTTGATGACTTGTTTCAGTGTGTTGATATTTTCTTTAGAAGCATCAAGTGGCTTATAGGGAAGATGCAGGGTTGCCGAAACGGTTGCATATGCGGGCGGCTCTACGCCAAAAAATGCTCTTATGATTTCGTCTGTAACCAGATCGTACTTTGCACCGCCAATTCCATGGATGAACAGATCAGAGAAAAACATTCTTGAATACATGGTGTTAGCTATCGCCTTTGGGCGGATCTTTATACCCCTGTCTATCAAACCCTTTAATCTTTCCAAATTTTCCAAGTTTTTCGTTGATCTGTTCTTTTCACCAAAATCGAAATGCTCAACAATTTTGTTCTCACATATTATGCTTATACGATTGCCGTTTGCTACAGAGGCAAAAAGACTTTTCCTCTGTTTTCCTTCTTCCCATATCCAGAATGGCATTTCGACTACAAATCCTTTTTCCATCAAATCAGGCAGAGGATTAGCCTTTGAACTTATTCTCTTCAATTTGCGATACTCCCTGAGTTTTGCATTGTATATTTTAACAAAACGTTTTACATTCTCCGTTATGTGCAGGAAAAAATTGAGAAATGAATCTGTCTCACTGATAAGAGAAACTGGAACCTCCAGATTGCGGGTCTCGAATCTTGTCATAAACGCGTACCTTGCAAATGTAAACAGATCACTGAATTGCAGTGTCTCACCGGAAAGCTTTATTACGGTATTCATAAAAATCTCAAACGTTTTCTTCATATCAGGATTATGCAGGGACTTTAAAACGGTTTCTTTAAGAGTTGTTAGTTGTGCTGAACCCACATATCTGATCTCTTCAAAGGCAAGGTTGCGTGAGCCGGGGATGTATTCTATCTTTTCCACAGATGAATCCTGGCCGCTTATGTCTGGTATGTTCAGACAATTATCATTACTGGCATCATTATCAA